>NZ_JBHIOG010000049.1:0-12728 GCF_042195435.1 Bartonella sp. CL162QHHD | reverse complement strand
TCCATAATCATAGCCATCTTCAATCGTTTCACTTTGTGTTGAGATATTAATTGCAGGCGTGTTCTCAACGGAAAAGTTGAAATCACGCATATTGAAAACATTGTCACCAGCTGCCGTCTTTGCTGCTTTGATCAACGTAACAAATGTTTCTCTTATCGTTTCGCGTGGATGTTTCATTGTTTTATCTCTCGCAAGATAAGCTTATACATACCGGATTCAGAGGCTTGGACATCTGTGATCACGAAGTGCTCTTGAGAAGAGGGCGCTTTGCTGTTTTTAGGAGAGAGGACCACAATACTATCTTGAGGTTTTGGTGGTAAACCCCCGATATCATTGATACAAAGATCAAGTTCCTTTCTTGGAATTGTGGTGGGGATTCTGCCACCGGCGTCCGATTCTGAATGCTTAATGCCGTAAATCGCTGTGATACGAAAAGATTGCTGGTTGTCTTTTCGCGTGTAGATGATGGGCTGCCTAAAAGTGTTGCGCACATCTTTAACCATTTGGTTTAGCAGCCCGTGCCATCGCATGTTATTTCGCTCCAATCACTGCTTTAAACAGCATTTCAGGGCGTGTACAGATGTAAAGCGGATAGCTATAGACCTCCGGTTTTACCCATGCATTACGGTCGTGGTCGACGATAAGCATGGTGTAGAGAGGTCTTCCAACCGTGTTGGCAAAATCCAAGCTTTCACCAGGAGCAAAGGTTTTTTGGAAGACACCAGGCGCATCAACAGGAAAGAATTGGCATTCATCAGGCTTAATGCCTATGGCGCGCTTTGTTCCAGCCTTCGCACTCACATTATAGTTGTGGATACTCCGGTAATTAATGAAAGTGACACCAGCAAAGTCAAAACTGCCAAAGCTCCCCGATCCAAGAGCGCTTGGTGTTGCAACACCTCCGGCGCTATTGAGTGTCTGTGCTAAGGCTGTGTTTAAATAGGTCTCACGAATTGTTTTATGGTTTTTCAACTTGGAAAAGAATTCATTTCCACAAAGCCCAATAATGCGTGAACGATCAGAAAACGCTCCCTTTGAAGCCTCAATCATCCTCATAATGACTTGATCAACATTGTCAGCAACATTGGTTGTCTCTGTATTCAGTTTAAAGTCAATGGGCTTTGGTGGTGTGATTTCCCATTCTTTGTACCAATCGACAATTACGGAACCATCAGCATCAAGGACAACACCTTGAACAGCGCCAAGCTGCATATTTTCCCATGTCAATTCGATTTCAGAAATCAGTTTCTTTTGTTTTCTGGCAATATATTTCATTGCTGTCTCTAACTGATCTTCTGCGCCAAATTCACGACGGTTTTGGATTTCTTCTGATTTCACCGTATCACTTTTGGCAATCCGTGTTGTTTTGAAAAACCGAAGATTACGACCCTCTCTATCACCTTCTGTCAAAGGTGCGCCACGTTCACTGGTTTGAATAAGCGAAAATGTATTATCACGCCGTTCAATCCCAACCACTGTGGTACTGGTTTCAACTTCTTCAAAGAGATTAAGAGAACTTACAAGACCAGGTTGAAACTCATAGTTTTCGATGGCTTTCATCATTGTGATGCTTGAGAAAGCATCATGTTTAAAAAAATTCATATCCATGTGTGCATTCTCCTATCGCAATAGAATGTTGTTATGGTCTTCTAAAGACTGAATGGCTGCTTTCTTTTTCTCATCCGTGATGGCATCTGGCCATAGCAGTTCAGAAGCTTTTACAGTGCATAAGCGTGCTGTAATCACAGCGCGTTGATCGGCGCCTGTTGCGTCAACAGTAGCAAAAGAAATCCCTGCCGGTGTTTGACTGCCATCTGTTGCTGCTGGATTAAGGGGGACATAGTATTCCGTTGTGGTTATCTTTCCCATGACAGTTCCCGCTTCAATGAATGCTCCTGATGCAAACACCACTTCTTCGTTTGACATATCGGGGTCGTAGGGTCCAAGATAAGCGCCATTGCGTACGTCGTCATAAATAATATTCGTCATTTCACTGCCCTCCAAGCTGCTTCCCATTTTGTATGAATCTTTGCCTTGCTCGTCCCATCACTATGAGGGGTATAAGGCGAGACTTTTAAAGACGCGCTTTGAGAGCTAGCAGCCGTCAACACACACTGGCGTGCTTTCTCGATACTCATACCTTTTTGAATAGCTTTTGCTGCGTCAAAAGAAACGCCTAAGTGCTTTGCTTGCCTTTCAAGGGTTGTTAGTGCTTTTGCGCGCTTTCTTTCTTTTTCAAGAGCAGCTTTTATGTTTTCCTGCTTGTCTTCGTTGTCTTCATCCTCATCTTCGTTTTCTTCTTCATCGTCGAAGTCTTCGGCGTTTTTGTCGATGTCGCTATCGCCTTCGTCCTCTTCCTCGTCATTGATGATGTCGACGATCTTTTCGTCATCATCTTCTTCAGCGCGGTATTGTGTGCGTGCCATGTGTTTTGTCCTTCTTTTTCTGTTGATGTTGGGTTTTGTGATATGGAATCCGTTAAGGCTTCCAAAGCTTGCGCAAGGGTGCCTTGCGCATCTGCTAATCCAAGCGTGATCGCTTGGGTGCCTATAAAAGTTTCTGCTTTTGTGTCACGAATTGCAGCAGCATTTAAGCGTCTGTTTTGCGCCACCAAATCGACAAACATCTCGTAGAGCAGGGCGCAATCGGCTTGCATTTTTATCTGTGCTGTATCGCTCAAGGGTTCGTGAGGGTTGCCATGGGTTTTGTGATCACCTTCAAAGACAAAGGTCCATTTATGCCCGTGTTTTTCATCTGCACGGGACTGGTCAAGATGAGCACAAACAACCCCAATCGAGCCTACAACACCCGTGCGAGCAACCCATATTTGAGAAGCAGAACAAGCAATGGCATAAGCCGCTGAACAAGCAAACTCATTGGCATGTGCCCAAATGGGCTTGTCGTATTGTTTTGAGAGTGTTTGAAACTCTTCAACCAAATCAAAGACACCACCGGCTTCTCCACCGCCGCTGTCAATATCAAGTAAGACAGCACGAACATCAGGTTGTGCAATGGCTTCACGAAAAGAAGCGCTTAAACCTTCATAAGAGGTTAGCCCCGATAAAGCCCCAAGCCATGCACCACGGCGCACAAGCGTGCCATGAACCGGTATTATGGCAACATTGTTTTGTACTACATAAGTTTCAGGGGGTCTTAAAGCTTCCGTATCCCCTTGTCCAAATGCCCCAATGGGAAACTTTTCTCCCTCAAAAAGACGCGGTGCAAGAGCATTCAAAATGACATCAAGTTTTGTCGAGGCAAGCATATGTGGAACCCCAAAAAGCCGTGATGCCAAGAACGGCATATCAAGATTATTCACCATTTTTATGTGCCTCACTGCCTTGGTTACTTTCATAAGTCTCAGAAGGTTCTGAATCTGCTGTATCAATCGCTTGATTTTCACCAGAAGGCGCTGCCATATCCGTGTCAAAAGATAAGCCGCGCGCACGAGCGTCTGTGTGCTCTTCTTCAAGTTCGGCATGAATGCTGTCGATATCAAAGCCGCGCTCGGCAAGTGCCATGCGTCGTGTTTTCAAGCCTGCACGAATTTCTTCTTTTTCCGCTGAGATATCCTTGTTTGGATCAATTATTTCAAGCGGGGGTGCAAAGCTTTCACATTGAAGCCATGGCAAGGAATTTTCTTCCCACCCTGGCAAATTGACGCATCCAGCAAGCACTGCCATTTCAACAAAACGCTCCCAAACAATGCGGTTAAACTGAAAGGCAATAATATGTTCACGCCATTGTTTGACGTGCCGTCTAAACTGAATGATGGAGGTGCGTACATTTGAAAAATTCCCCCGCGTAACGTCTCCAGTCACAACGGCATAAGGCATATTAAGTGCTGCACAAATTTTCAAGATATTGCGAAATTGAAAAGCCTCATAAGAGCCACCAACCTCAACAGGATTTGAGAATGTAACTTCTTTATTCTCTCCTAAATAAAGAGATGCACCGGGCGCAATGACAGGTGCTTTGTATTCTTCTTCAACGTTGTTTTTATCACGATTATCGGATAATTTTTCGACGTTTGGTGAATTGTCCTTGACAAACGCCGCGAAAAGAGCCGCCGTCCTTTTTCTATCGAGTTCTGCGTCGTCATAGGATTCGAGTTGAAAGATCTTTGTCATACAGCGCGTTATTTTGGGAGAACCGCGCAATTGTCCTGCGATACGGCGCTCTTTGATGTGCAGGATCATTTCAGCGGGGACACGCACGCGCTCTTGGCTCTCAAATGCCATATTTGCAGGGACATCATCATAGGGGTGATGTTCCCAGAAATGATAAGCAACGCGCTTGCCACTGGCATTAAATTCAATTCCCATACGAATGTAATTGCCTTCAATCTCAGCCGGTCCATTGTAGGAAAGGTCCAACATTTCCGTGGGATAAACTTGTAATTGAAGCGGTACACTAGAGCGTCCGTAGAGATCAACATAATGCAATCTTACAAAGCACTCTCCGGTTAAAAAGACCTCTCGTGCAATGGTTGCTTGCAGCCCATAAAAGCTGGTATCTTCATCATAATCTGCTTCATCAACCCATTGCCACCATAAGTCTAAAAGCTTTTTCTTTTCTTCTTGAAAGCCTTCAATACGAGGATAAGGTTTAATCCCATCACTTACAGCCGCAGAGACCCATTCCTCCGTTGCAGAACCATAAAGAGCTTCATTGTCATAAAGCCATCTTGAACGGGCAACAATGGTATCACCGCATTCTTCAATCGCTTTATTGATATGTTTTTTTGCGGGGTCAAAACCACCCATACGGCGGCTTTTGCTTGCCGCTTCAAAATGGGGATTGTGTTGACGAGAAATTGTAAAAAAGCCCGTGAGTTTATTGAAAAAACCAGCCATTAATAGCCTCGTGATATATTAAAATAGAAAACGCGTGAACGCTTGCGTCCTTCAAGGTTGGCTATTTGTGTGTTCAGCATCTCAAGCGCTCTGCGCAGTTCCTCAACAGAACGGTTGCTGACTTGCTTATCGCCATGGCGCACCGATTGTGCTCCCGAATAAAGAGCTTCTTCAATTTGTTCACGCCGCTTTTTTAAACTTTCCAGTCTGTCAGTTTTGCTGTTTACTTGGTTCAAGTCTGTATCCATAAATTACCTCCAATCCCCTTGCATATAAGGATTCATCACCGTTCTGGATTGTTTCCTTTGAGGTTGTGCTGTCTGAGATCTTCTTGGAGCAGGAGAGGGCACATGTTCTGATGTTGGCTGCTCTAAAGAGCCTTCAATTTTAAGTTTTTCCAGACGCTCTTCTAAGATATCGACTTCTCGATTAAGGTTTATTCCTGCCGAAATCAGACCTTGTAAAGCAGCATAAGCATAGACCCTACAGTCCAAGGCTTCGTTTCTTGCCTTTTCACTTTTTTGCCATTCAATACGCTTGAAGCCTTTAAAATATTTGATGACTTTTCTTTCAGCGGTCAGTTGGTCAAAATATTCCCGATCAAGGTTTTTGTGAAAGTGTGTTGCACCAGCACCCGATGCTTCAGGACCGGATTTTTTAAACCGTGCCGTGATAATATCTTTTGCTGCATCAACCCCAACAATATAGAGATTAATCTGTCCTTTGTTGTTTCTACTTGGACAAGGTATTGATTTATAATGATAATTCACTGTTTTGTATGTTGAATGAGAGTCCCGAATAACGTAGGATTCTCTCGTTTCAAATCTGTTTATCTTGAATCAATCAAAACCACTCATTTGCACATAACAAGTGGGATGAGTGTATGGATAAAAACTGTATAAGAAAGGACTAAAAATGGCTCTTATGAACCGTCTTAATGCAAGGGCTGTCGCAACATTGGGAGCTGGCAAATATAATGATGGTGCCGGCTTGTTACTTCATAAGCGTAAAGATGGAGGTGCTCAATGGATTTATCGCTATACCATTCATGGTCGGCGCCGTGAAATGGGCTTGGGTGCGTTGCAAAATGTTTCTTTAAAAAAAGCCCGTGAATTAGCAAATCAATGGCGTTCTGTTTTGCATGAGGGTCGTGACCCTATTAAAGAACGTGAAAAACAAAAGCGTGAGGCAATAAGCAATCTTCATTACTTAAAAGATATTGCTTTAGATACTTTTGAAAGTCGGAAATCTGAGTTAAAAGGGGATGGTAAAGATGGGAATTGGTTTGCACCTTTACGCCTACATATTCTCCCTAAATTAGGCTGTCTGCCTGTTTCTGAGATTACACAAACAGAGATACGCAATGTTCTTGCCCCTATTTGGCATTCAAAAGCTGGAACAGCTAATAGAGCTCTTACCCGTCTTAATCTTTGTCTCAAACATGCGGCTGCCTTGGGTTTGAATGTTGATTTACAAGCAACAGAAAAAGCACGCGCGCTCTTAGGTAAACAACGTCATAAAACACAAAATTTACCAGCTATGGATTGGAGAGATGTCCCTACCTTTTATAAAACACTTTGCGAAGCATCAACCTTAACACAACTGGCTTTGCGTTTGCTTATTCTGACAGGGGTTCGTACCAATCCTTTGTGTCATATTCATAAAGATCAAGTTGATGGAGATATCTGGACTATCCCTGCTGAAAATATGAAAGGTTTGCGTGATGCTACAACAGAATTTCGTGTGCCCTTATCATCAGAGGCATTAGAAATCTTAAAACAAGCGCGCTTGTTCTCTCGCAATGATTTCTTTTTTTCTGCTACCGGTCGCGGTCCCCTTGCTGATAGTTGTATGGCAAAGTATATGAGAGAGAATAAGATTGATGCCTGCCCCCATGGTTTTCGCTCTAGTTTACGCAATTGGCTCGCTGAGACAACCGATGCCCCCTATGAGGTCGCTGAAACTATTTTAGCTCATACGGTCGGCGGTAAAGTAGAGCGTGCCTATCGTCGGACTGACTATTTAGAACAGCGCCGCGTTTATATGGATAAATGGGCGGCTTATGTCACGGGTCAATCTTAAGATATGGGGTGAATAACCCCATGATCTGTGGATAACTTTCTCTCTCTTGTCTCTCATTCTTTCTCAATAAGACTCATAAATTATCACATCAGAAATTGTATGATAAAATATTGTTTTCTATGAATAAAACATCTTTCTAAATGAACCAAAATGTGGTTAATAAATAGTTATGATTTGTTACCATTTTTTGATAGAAAGGATTTTAGTATGACAGAAAATGATATTCTTTTGACAGACCGTGAAAGTGCAAAATTGCTTCATATGAGTGTCTCAACATTCCGCCGTCATGTAACCAATGGCTCTCTCCCAAAACCTTTAAAATTTGGTTTTTTGTCCCGTTGGTTACAATCGGATCTTATCAATGTCATCGAGCAAGCAAAACAGCAACGTCAAAGTGACGCGGCATAAAAAAACCTTGTCGCGTAAGGACGGACAAGGCTTTCTCAAACTCATCACCCTAGAGATAGCACAATCCGTCCTGTGACGCAACGTTATAGGATTTAAAATGATGTGTTCTTTTAAGAATGCGCAAGGTATCACACGTGCCTTGCGTGGTACTTGGCATGGGCGTTATGGAACAGCCCGTTGCCCTGCTCATGATGATAGGCTGCCTAGCTTATCCCTTGCCAATGGACATGATGGGCGTCTTTTACTCTATTGTTATGCTGGTTGCTCTTTTAGAGAGATCATACAAGCGCTCATTAGAATTGGCTTGCTTGGAAAACAAGCTTATGATCAGACGCTCTCTTTCTCAAAACAGTTTTGTGCTGATCTCAAACGAGTAAAACAGAAAGCAGAGAGAGCAAAAACAATTTGGCAACAAAGCCAACCAATCAAAAATACTTTAGCAGAAACCTATTTACGTATGCGGGGTATTACATGTGATTTGCCTACTGATTTACGCTTTTACGACAAATGTCCACACCCCTCTGGGGGTACACTGCCCGCGTTAGTGGCTCTTGTTAAGGGTGCTGGTTCCTTTGCCATTCATAGAACCTTTTTACAAGCCAATGGCTGCAAAACAGACCAAAAACCAGCAAAAGCCATGTTGGGATCTGTAACAGGTGGTGCTGTGCATTTAAGTCAAGGCAATCCCAAACATCTGGTCATTTGTGAGGGCATTGAAACCGGTCTGGCTCTTTTGTCTGGGTTGTTATCAGAGCCCGTTGATTTATGGGCTTCTCTTTCAACCAGTGGCATGATGCGTGTGAATTTACCCCATACAAAAGGGCGTCTCACCATTGCAATGGACGGCGATGATGCGGGTCGTAAAGCAGGTTTTAACCTCGCTGCGCGTGCCTATAGCCATGGCTTTGAGGTCTTTATGATGCAAGCTCCAAAAGGAACTGATTTTAATAACGTATTACTTTCTTAAAAGAGGGAAACTATGAAAGATAGTAATTTACAAAACAATAATGAAAATACTCCCATCAATGATAACGATAATGTCTCTTTAAACGAAAATACTTGTTTAAAAGCCATTTCTTATGAACAAGCCTTGCAACAAAATGGTTGGGGGCAATTACAACCGATTGCTACGGCTCTCTTACCCGTCGAGCCTTTTAAAATATTCCTGCTTCCAACACCATTAATAAACTATGTTTATGACGTTGCTGATATTCAACAATCTTCTATCGATTTTGTTGCTGTTTCTGCTTTATGTGGATTGTCTGCTGTCATTGGAAATGGCGTGCGGGTTTCTCCAAAACAACATGCCAATTGGAAAATTGTTCCTAATCTCTGGGGTGCCATTGTGGGGGAACCTTCAACTATGAAAACAGATACCATGGAAGCTGCTTTAGCACCTCTCGATGTTTTTCAAGAGGAATGGCATCAAGAATGGTTAAAGAAGAAAAAACAGCAAGAAACAAAAGATATTCTTATTGAATTAGACAAAAGAGAAAAGAAAAAACAAGCCTACAAAGCACTCAAAGATCAAGACGAGGAACAAGCCCTTGCTCTTCTTTCTCAATCTCTTGAACATAAAGAAAGTGAGGAAGATGACACGCTTAATAAACGACGTCTTATTGTCAACGATGTGACCGTCGAAAAGCTTGGGGAATTGTTAAAAGAAAACCCCCGTGGTCTCTTGTTGGTTCGTGATGAATTATCTGGTTTTTTATCCGATTTGGAACGGAAGGAATATCAATCAGACCGTTCTTTCTATCTAACAGCTTTTAATGGCAAAAAATCATACACCTATGACCGTATAGGACGTGGAACCATTTTTATTCCCAATGCAACCATTTCCATTATTGGGGGCATTCAACCTTCACGGATTATTCCCATTATTCAAGCAATGCACCATGGAACAAATAATGACGGCTTATTGCAACGATTTCAAATGCTGGTGTGGCCCGATGAACGAAAAGAGCGGTTATGGGTTGATAGACCTCCCAATCAAAAGGCATGGGAAAGTTATCAAGGAATTTTTCGTTCTCTTTATGATAAACCATTAGGATCACCAAAACACCCTATTACCATACGCTTTTCTGCTGAAGCTCAAGAAATGTTTCGTGTATGGTGGGAAAATTTTCAAAGAACAATCAAAGGAGGTCATTTCTCATCAAGTTTACAAGCGCATCTTTTGAAAATGAATAAAACCATACCAACCCTTGCATTGATTTTTGAATTGAGTGAAGGGGGGCGTTTTGAAATCAATAGAGATGCCCTTGAGAGAGCCTTATATTGGGAAGAATATCTGATAAGTCATGCAAAACGTCTTTATGCGGCGAATGATACATTAACAGCAGAGCGTGCAAAATTAATTGTAGAGCGCTGTGATCTTTTACCCAATGTTTTTACGGCAAGAGATATCTATAGACGGTGTTGGAGATCTTTAAAAGACAATCAAACCGTTAAGCAAGCTTTAGAGCTTTTATGTCGTTGTAACTATATTCGTGAATTTCCTATAGAGGGGAATGAATTAGGTCGGCGTCCTGATAGACGGTATGAATGGCATCCTTTGGTTAAAAACAACAGCATAAAACAATAAAAAAATCTCTTTTGAAGTCTTAAGACAACCACGCAAAACTCTTTTTATGGCATTCTCATCAAGGAACTTTTTTCCAAAAGCAAATGATCTGAGTGACCTTATCAGAAGAGTTTTGTCAGTCTTGTCAGTTCTTTTTAGAACCTATATTATTTTTTTAAAATGAGAGAAAATTAAAAACATTATATTTCAATATGTTAGCATTTTAACGATACAACCTATATCGACAATACAACCTTAAATACAATCAATAATATATATTTGTCAGTTTGTGTCTGTAAATTGAACTAACAAATTAGATTATTTTAGTGACTCATAAAATCTATCAAAATAATCATTAGATATTTTAAAAGCACATGCTTCATTTGTCTTTTTCCATAAAATAAACAGCAAATTTCACTATTTTGCTGATCTGATCTCTCTCATGGGCTGCGTATAAACAGCATTTAAAAAACTTTTAAAAAAATTATCGGCTTTTTTAGCATTTTTCTGCATTTTTTCTCAATTCGTTCAAAATGGATTTAATAAGCTTCGTTTTAATTCTTTTGAAGAGACTTAAACCCCTTATACGAAAACGGAGCTCTGTTGTAACAGGGCGTGAACTGGATCATTTGCACGTGAATTATGAAACTGTAAAACCTTATCCCGTAACCTTTAAAAAAGGTAATCCAAAAGTTACAGAGATCTCTAATCCAGAAAAATTCTATTACGTGACTGAAATGAAATTCGCAAAAGCAGGTAAAGAGAAAGATAAAACCACTGTTATTTATAATAACAATATCACAATAACAGATATCCCTCTTGACGCTTGTGAGTATATCGTTAATGGTAAACCCGCTCTTGAATGGGTTATGGGGCGTCAATGTGTTAAGACTGATAAAAAGAGTGGCATTGTTAATGATGCCAATCGTTATGCTGTTGAAACCATTGGCAACCCTGCCTACCCTCTAGAGTTATTACCATAAGTTTAGAGACAATGAAAATCGTTAAGAACTTACCAAAATTAGAAATTAGAGAAACTGAATAGACTTGGCTTGCTAAACTCACAAAGGGGTATAGAATCTTATAACCATAATCTATACCTCTCTTGTTAAGTTGATTAGATACAATCTTTAAAAGGAGTGTTTATATGCATTATTCTAAAAAGAAGAAACTTACACTTTTAAATACTCTACTTTGAATTGCTTTAAGACTTTTAAGAAATCCCATCTTAAAGTGAATACGCTTCTTTTACATTGCCTTTAAAAGATTAAACCGTAATCTAAAATGAGTGCTTTATTGTTATCAGAAGCTTTATTTAAAGAGGGTTATGTATATTCATTTTCTTATATTACTTATAGGTTTTGAATGTTTCTACCCCCCCAAAAACCTTACAAAACATAGAGCATTAGTTGAATTTATAGGTTGTACTATTGATATAGGTTGTTTTTTGAAAAATTGATAAAAAATAACATATTGAAATATAATGACTTTTATTTTTTATTGAAAAATATGTAAAGGGGGGCGTAAAAAGCACCTCCAAAACTCATAACCATAATGNCGTAAAAAGCACCTCCAAAACTCATAACCATAATGGTCTTGATAGCATTTATTATGATTATAATCCCTTTCTTTTGAAAGGCTTTAAAAGATCACATACTCTCATAAGACATGTTTTAATCATTCACTAAATGATCACTTTTGTCGATTCAATGTACTGACATAAACTGACAAATATATATTTACAGTTGTATTTATTTGTTATGGCTGTTTTAATAAGTTGTATTTTGAAAAAATCAAAAAACTTAACTTATTGAAATATAATGATTTTAATTTTCTCTCATTTAAAAAAAATGATATAGGTTCTAAAAAGAACTGACAAGACTGACAAAAGTTTATTAAAAGGAATTTTGCTCATCTCTATAATGATCAGTTTCTATTGAGATGTTTTCATAAGTGTTTTCATAACAGACAATAAATCGCAATTATCCTATTTATCATTTCTCTTATGAACATGAAAAATGATGCCATGGCTATAAAGAACATAACAGCTATAGAGAAAGCAAAAATGCAAATGAAAGCATTTGTTATAAGAGCGCGGTGCTATTAAGGTCGTTTAAATTAAAGCCCCTTATAAACAAAATTCACAAAAAATTTAAAATTCATTTAGTGACAAAATTGATAGGTTATAAAGTTTAAAATACGCATAATGAGAGCGTTTCTAAAATATTATAAATGTATAGATTCAGAAAATACGCAATCGTTTCACAAAGCCCGTAATATAGCTTTAAAAGCACATAAATATAAAAGAAACAATTAATAAGCATAAGATATTATCAATACACAACGTATTTAAAAAATAAGAAAAAATATCAAAAAAGATAAAATATTGTTTGACAATAAATACGTATTTTGTTATATAAATAATCAAGTGATAGAAACACTTAGTGATTAGCGGATAGGTTACGAAACAGCCTCTCCCATGCCTTTAAAATACTGACTTTCTTTTATGCTTTTGTTAGTATATGAGAATTTTGTCGGGTGTGGTTATGCCATACAATACCCTTTCAAGGGGAAAGCATACAGCGGACTAATCACCGTGTTTCTAGCGCCCGACGCCCATTAGGGGGTCAATAGAAACCTTTTATGATTAGAAAGAATTTAAAATGACAAATTCAAACACCTCCCCCGTTATCTCTTCTATTTCAAATGAAACTGTGCTTGTTAATAAACAAAATCCTGCAAAAAAATACGAATTTATTGATGATTGTGAATATATCGATGGTCATTTCTTAACTCGAATTAGAGCCTTAAGAGAT
>NZ_JBHIOG010000048.1:0-1488 GCF_042195435.1 Bartonella sp. CL162QHHD | reverse complement strand
GCTGCTGTCAAAAAAGTGCTGGATTTAGAAGCAGATGTTTGGCTGTTACCAGAAACATCTTTGAAAATTCTCACAACAATGGAAACAAATTTAAGAGCAGCATGGAGACAAGAACAAGCCATTGGTCGTGAATTAAGTTTATCGTGGTGGATTTCAAAACTAATGATTTCTGGTGTCCAAAAAGTCATTGCCATTACCCCAACACAAGACAGTATGGTTTGTGATGAAGAAATTTTATCGATTGGAAAAATCACCTTAAACTTCAAAGGACGTGCCCGCTAATGGTTGGTTCCCTCCTTCCCACAAACGCGACAGAATTTGAAAAGCGCCTTGCCGATGCTTGCGATTTTCATCAAGATATTGATGGTTCTGTTTTGGGGATTTCACGCGCAAAACTGATCACACGCCCTCCCCGTTTCTTGCCGTGGTTGNTCTGTTTTGGGGATTTCACGCGCAAAACTGATCACACGCCCTCCCCGTTTCTTGCCGTGGTTGATTGAAGAATACGGGCTTGGTGAACTGACACCTTATGTTCCAAACCTCTATGATTTGATTGATCAAGGGCTTCAATGGCAGAGGATACGTGGCTCCCTTGCGGCAATAGAGATAGGGCTTGAATGGCTAGAGATTACAGCACGCTTTCAACCCGCCTGGACGGGGCGCGCATGGTGGAATTCCTTTCAACTTGATTTTGATCAGTTGCCTGAACGCAAAAGCCTTGAAGCCATTGAAGCGATTACCGACCTTTCCAAAAGTTTGCGCTCTGATTTTCGTCGTGGGACCTATGGTTATGATGTGCAAGCTGTTGAATGCAATATGTCACGGCTTGATGACAGCATGTTGGAGTATGAAAGCGGTGTTCGCTTAACAGCTGGGGACACTTTGTTTTCCTTTGGGCGCACAACAGAAATCAATCATACCCTCACAAAAGAAGAAGGCAAGCTTATTGGCAATTGGATTGATGACTTTGACGAGGAGTTAAGCTGGGAACAAATCGATTATCCATGGGACATGGCAAATTTTCCGTGGTGTTCGGTCAAAAAACATGAACGCGATATACTCATGGCAGAGTGGTTTAGCAACCGCACGCTTTATCTTGTGGTAAGAGACAGCCAAAATAGCGTGATTGGGTATCGCAGATGCTATGCTGTAGCGCCTGTCGAACAAGCTTTGGAGGGTGTTTACAGCCATTGTGGCGGCCGATTCCAGCCCTCCTCGCTGGGCACGGCGCTTTTTCTGGCAGGACGCACAGATTTTCATGATGTTGACGGGAAACAAGCAGCTTTTGTTTCCATTCTCGTTCACGGCATTCCCAAACAAGATGTCCCCCTTGATATCCCCCTAGGCAAGCTTTGGTGTGATGCCAATGAACTAAATGGCGGTGTAGAGATACTCAAAACGCCCATTAATATTCCTTTGCGTGCCGATGTTCGCGAACAATTCAAGATTTTATTGAGGTTTTAATATGAAGCATGAAAGTGGTTTACC
>NZ_JBHIOG010000047.1:0-1110 GCF_042195435.1 Bartonella sp. CL162QHHD | reverse complement strand
TTTTGCACGTGATATACGTCCGTTTGGTTCTCTTACCTGCCCTGCTATTTTAGGGCGTCCCCTCTTTTTATTTTTTTTCACTTATGTCCCCAGATTCCTGTTTAATATTTTGCCAAATTTCCTCTGCTTTTGACTTGAACTTTAGACTATAAAAGAATAACAAAACCAGAATGATCGATATTATAATTATAAAAACTAGCTTAATTTTTAAATGACTTTTATCCCAAAATAGTTCTATGGACAAAATTAAAAGCGTACCCAATAAAGTCCCCATTATTCCATGAAAACGACATGCAGACGTTGCGTGATCTTTTAATAGATTTATTTCTTGTTCTGTAACAGCATAATGAACAGTTCTCCTCGGAAGACAATCTGCAATCACTCTAATAGATTGATTTCCAACAGCATCACTTGCACGTTGAAGTTGCTTAAGATGAAGGTGTTTATTTTTTTTCCGGCTCTTGTAAATACCCGTTAATTTTTTGTGTGAAATATTCTTTGATGTCATCGTCTTTTAGCTTCACACCAAATTGCCCACAATCATATACTCTCTCCCACGGAGATCCATTCTCATGAGATTCATTGCGCAAGCGCCAAGGTGAAAAATTTTTATAAGCATTCCAGACGATCTCTAATAACTTAACTGTATATTTATCAGCGGATTCTTTAGGAATTTTAGGAATCAAAATTTCTCCTGTCTCTAAATCAACTGTTCGAGAATAGCAATCGATAAAACGCCTTCCCCAATCTTTAAACTCATGATAAAGAGCCGGAATCACGGGACCATGCTGCCATGCTTCTATACGATCAGGAAAGAGACGCTTACCTGTAGCTGCTAACATCCATCCATACGCAAGATACACCAGTTTAATGAGCTTCATAGGAGAAATTGGGATATTCTCTTCACGTCCCTTTTCAAGAAAGAAGTTAGCAATTTGCTGAACTTGGTACATATCATTCATACCCCACAAAATATACAACTTTACAGAATTGCTTTAACATGATCACTTTCCTCATTCAATAATATCCTTAAAAAGGAACACTGTCATTCATAACGGTATGGGGCGTATCAAGAGGTCTGTAAATGCTTCTGTCATAAGCAGATGACTG
>NZ_JBHIOG010000046.1:0-102211 GCF_042195435.1 Bartonella sp. CL162QHHD | reverse complement strand
AGACATAGACAATACCGCATCTGTAGAGGGCGTGGTCAAAAAGTGAGAAACTGAAAGCGTCTCACTCAATTGTGGAGAAGGTTGTTCTTTATGAACTGGACGCACAATCATCTGATCGGCTAAAGAGTGAGAAGATTCTGAAATAGCAGTTTGTTGCTCTTCAGCAGAAAGAGGATGAGAACTCGCTGGACCTGAGACTTCAATAACGTGACTTCCAAGAGAGGAAACAGTTGGAGAAACAAAAGCTGGAGATCTTTGACTCAAGTTTTGGCGGTTTTTTCTTCGACGTGGCAATTTAATAGCATGCTCTTGTGATGCTGCAATCGTTGAAAGAGAAGAAACTGATTGATTTTGATTTAAATGCCGCACAGATCTGCTTCTACTACGTGGTAAACTGTTGAGAAATGAAACATTATCAATAAATACTGCAGATAAATACCAAACTTTTTCACCCCCATCCTCATCAATTCTCTGTTTTAAACCATACGTATAGGTTCCGCCATCAATAGTTTTAACATTTGCACCAGAAAAGCTTCTCAGGGTAAAATGTGCGCCACCACTTTGATCAAAAATTAAATCAAGTCCTGCTGAAGAAGGATCAACAATTTCAATACCAGAATCTACGACACTTATTGTATGAAAACCACTCCCATTCTCAATAAAGAGGTAATCACCTTTTTCTTCTGCAAGGCTAACATTAAAGTTAAAATGTAGACTCCCTGCTAGATTATCAATGTAAAGCTGAGAGTAATATAAATCATCTTCAAAAGAGGTAAAAATGACTTTTCCTACACCGCTTAACTGCTGAATGCGTGTACTTTTGTCGTCAAACCCACGAGCAACGGAGTATAATTGAGCGTCTTCTCCATTTAATTCAATGTTTTCTACTATAGTTTGTTGACCATCGTCTCCAGCATCAAGATGGAGCCCACCAAAATCCTGAACTTTTATTTCTCCTCCTAATATTGCACCAGGAGAAATCCATGAATTAGCATTACCTTCAATCGTTAGATTCTTTACAATTCCACCTGCATAGACTTCTTGAACACCACCAGTGCGTAAAATGACTGTATTTGCTTCACCTCCTGCTAAAACACGCTGCACACCCTCTGAAAAGATTTCAGCATTTACAGCTAAACCGCCGGCTTTTTCTGCAAAGTTATCATCATTAGGAAACCACTTAGCAAGAGTTTGTACTCCTCCACTCATCACTTTTGTTCCCACAGCCATCCCATCATCATATACATTCTGCTGTCCCGGCGTATCACCTTGACCATAAAGTGTCGTGTTATAAGCACTGCTCCCCACAATTCCACCATTTACATAACCATTTCCGAAAACAAGCTGCTCCCCACCATAAATTTCAGCTCTCAATGCGGTTCCTCCTCCCTCCACTCTTTGTTTTCCACCCTCGTAAATAATCGTAAATTCTGAGATCCCCTGTTCCCCTACAATCTCTGAACCACCATTTTCAATTGTTGTATTTTTACTGAAACCACCAGCTTCAACATAAAGTCTTCCTGATCCCTGAATTGTATTATTAATAGACTTCTTAAGAACACCTTGCTCTCCATCATCAGAGACATAAACTACGTTATCATCACCGAGCAAAGAGCTTTGTAGAATTCCTCCTCCTTCCCCAATGCTGTAATGAATTACATCAGAGATACTAAAATCTTTTGACGATGTCATATTTTCTTCTTTTTCAGGAAGCTTATCTATAGGCGACTCCACATGAGGTGAAGGAATTACAGGAGCAGAAGTTATTTGTGATGTAGCCAAAGACCAAGTCTTTCCCCCATTATCATCTTTTGTCTTTAAGCCATATATGTAGGCTCCACCATCAATCGTACTCGTCTCTTCACCAGAAAAATCTGTCAGAGTAAAATGCGCATTTCCGCTTTGAACATGAATTAAATCAAGCTCCAAAACTAAATTCTGATCTTGTAGAGGAGAATTGGTCATTTCAACACCAGAATCGATAACACTTATGGTGTGATTACCTGATCCTTGTTTTATCAGAAGATAATCACCGCGCTGTTCTGCAAAATTAGTATGCAACCTAAAATGTAAACTCCCTGAAAGATCATTGATCTCAAGTTTAGAGTAATGTGGATTAAACACGGTAGAAGTAAAAATAACACGACCATTCCCACTCAGATTCTCAATCAAAGAACTTTCACCATCTATATTAGAGGCAATCGCGTACAATTTTGTATCTCTGCCATTTAAGACAATTTTTTCTACTTCAGTACGAGATCGCTCAGCACCAGCATAAAGATAAATCCGTCCAGAATCATGAATCATAGTGCTTCCTTCTAATGTTGCACCAAAATGTAACCACGATTGTGCTTGATCTCTAATTATTAAATCCTTTACATAGCCTCCTAAATCTATTGCTTGGAAAGCATTCCCTTGTAAAAGAACGCCAATCGCGATTCCCCCCGCTAAAATGTGTTGCTCTCCACCAGAAAAGACCTTCGTATCAAATGCAAAACTGCTATAATCGTTTAGATCCTCTTCTACATAAAGATTTTGTATCCCTCCTTCCATGATCTTTGTGTTAAAAACCTCTCCATCATCGTACACATTCTGGTATCCTAGCACTCCATTTTTACCAGAAACGATAGTGTCATAGGCACTGCTTCTTACCATCTCACCTTTGATATCAGACTTTCCTGAAACAAACTGCTCACCACCGTAAATTTTAGCCCCTTCAGCTTTTCCCCCATCTTCAACCTTTTGTTGCCCACCTTTATGAACAATAGTATCCTGTGAAAGACCCTGTGTTTTAATAAGCTCAGTGCCACCTCTTTGAATTGTCGTATACAAGCTAAAACCACCGCTATAAACGGAAAGCTTTCCACCATCTTTAACTGTATTACTAATTGAAGTTTCTCCATTGCTATCAACTTCCTTGCTACTCGTGTCAAAGCTAGGATCTGCAATAGAAACAGTTGTTCCTTGATCAATTGTGAGTTCTGTAAGTAAATCACTTGATGAACCAGTATATGGTTTCAATACACTATCAAAAACTTGAGAAGTTGTCTCATCAATGGTGTGGTTTGCATCTAAGTACCAAACTTTACCAGTACCCTTATTGTTTCTATGTTTCAAACTGTACCGATAGGTTCCGGCATCAATAGTTCCGATTTTTTCACCAAAAGTGTTTGTCAGAGTAAAATGGGCATTTCCGCTGCGATCAGTAATTAATTTAAGCTTTTTGTAAGAAGAATTTGTAATTTCACGCCCAGAATCAGCCACACTTATTGTGTGAGAACCAGAGCCCCTTTTTTTAATCACAAGATAATCACTAAGCTGCTTGGCAAAATTGACATTAAAATCGAAATGTAAAGAACCTGAAAGATCATCAATATTAAGTTGAGAATAGAGCTTATTCGTCCCTAAAGACGTAAAAATAACTCTGCCACTTCCTTTTAAATTCTTAACATTAATCTCAGGTTTTTTGCCGTTATCTTCAGACGCAATAATGTATAGTTTGCTATCTTCTCCATTTAAATTAAGATTTTCTACTTCCGTAACAGCTTCACCATTCCCAGCATAAAGATAAAGACTACCAAAATCATGAACATTTGTATTTTCACCTAATATCGCACCAGCAAAACCCCATGACCTTGCTTGATGATTAATAGTTAGATTATCCGCATATCCAGAATCATATATATTCTGAATAGCTCTATCGTATAAAGTAACTTCACTCGCATTCCCTCCTGCAAAGATATTCTGCATACCATTTTTAAAAAGTTCGCTACTCAGTGCAAAAGCCCCCTCATTAATTGTAAAATCTTCATCTTCTGTATCGGCTGTATCAGCATCTTCTGAGAAGCCGTTATGAAAATTCTCTTCACCATCAAGATTCTGGACACCGCCTCTCATAATCTTTGTGTCAACAGCCATCCCCCCACTATAGACACTTTGTAGTCCTAGTATTCCATCTTCAGCATAAATTTCGGTGTTATAAGCACTACTTGCCTTATCTTTACGCAACAAACCAGATCCAAGACTTCCCTTACCAAAAATAATCTGCTCGCCACCATAAATTTTAGTACCTTCTGCATTTGCACCACTCTCAACAATTTGTTTACCCCCTTTTTTAACAGCGGCATATTCTGAAATGCTCAAGTTTTGGACAAACTCAATCCCACCATGCTCAATTGTCGTATCCCTGCTAACACTTGCTGCATCAATGTAAAGTTTTCCACCCTCCTGAACCGTATTATTGATAGAATATCCAGCGTCTTCATAATTAAAGCTATTTACTTTTTTACCAGAGTCCTCAGAATCACGGTCAGTAATATAAACGGCAATATCATCATAAATTATTGAATTTGTGAGTACTTCAAAGAATAGGTTTTCTAATCTCTTCCTCCCCTCTTCTGAAGGATTACTTCCTTCTGCTCTCTGTTTATTCTCTATCCTTTTTGATCCCCCCTTTTTTTCTTTTAATCCCCTTACTTCCGATAACAACTTTCTTGTCTCTTCTAGATGTTCACTGATACTTACTGGTGTTAATAACTTTTCTCTTGGTGTAGCTACTCCATCTGCACTCGCAATCTTGACAAAAAAAACACTGGTCATTAATGCATAAAAACTTAATTTCATTTTGCGGTGCATTATTCACACTCCATAATTTCAAATTTAAATTCCCCCATTTAGAAAAAAGTGCATAGACAAAAACAACACAACGTAATTGCTCAACCTCATGTCTTTTAAGATAGCAAAGCATACGATGGATTAAGCTCTGATAGACGAAATATACACCTTGTGTTTTAAAATACATACACAACTAAAAGATTTAATTTATTTTATATACACTTTAAAAGTGTTGCAATTGCATCCATAAAAAATATTTTTAATATTTTGAGACACTAAATACTGATCTACGAATAAGATTGATCCCTTAATAGATAAAAATGGCATTAAACTTTAAAGGAAACAGCAATGTGAATGAGAGCTGCGTTTATAGCCACCTATTGCCATCTTCTACAGCATTTAAAGCAGCGTCTTTATTTTATTCATTTTGGATAATATCTAGAGCACTTATTCATACTCATCAGTCCATAATCATTGTTCTAATATATAACGAAGTGTCATAATATTGACTCGACACTGATTTGAAATTTCTATACTTATAGTCAGTTAACTCGTTATTTGATTTGTCATATACTGAAAGGGACATTCTATTCATGTCTATAAACTCAGAAATGAAAGCTACAAGCAACAGAAACTCCCCTCGTCGAATTTTATTTGCAAGCCTTATTGGACCAACAATTGAATTCTTCGATTTCTATGTCTTTGGCACTGCCGCAGCTCTTATATTTCCTCATGTGTTTTTTCCAACACAAAATGATCAGACTGCCATTTTACAATCTTTCCTCATATTTGGAGCAGCCTTTTTTGCCCGCCCTTTTGGATCAGTTGTTTTTGGACATTTTGGGGATAAAATTGGAAGAAAAGCAACACTTATTGCTTCTCTTCTCACAATGGGTCTTTCAACAGTCATTATTGGTTTTCTTCCTACTTATGAAATAGCAGGGTGGTTTGCCCCTTTCCTCTTAACCTTGTGCCGTATTGGACAGGGAATGGGATTAGGAGGAGAATGGGGAGGCGCTGTTTTACTCGCAACAGAAAATGCCCCTCCAGAAAAGCGCGGCTGGTATGCGATGTTCCCCCAATTAGGCGTTTCAATAGGTTTGTTTTTATCTATTGCTGTTTATTTAGCTCTGTTGCATTTCCTTGATCGTGCGGAACTTTTAGCTTGGGGATGGCGTATTCCTTTTATTGCTTCAGTTGTTTTTATGATTATAGGATTATGGGTCCGTCTTTCAATTAATGAAACTGTTCAATTCAAAAAAACTCTTGAAAGTAAAGAACATGTCAAAGTTCCTATCATAGATGTCTTTTTAAAATGTCCACGAATCCTATTTCTTGGAGTATTTTCTGGTATGGCAACTTTTGTTTTGTTTTACTTGGTTACTACATATTTGTTAAGCTATTCAACAAACCATCTGCAATTGCCATTTCATCAAGCTCTTCAAATCGAAATTGTCGGTGCTATTTTTTGTGGGATTTTTACTGTCATCACTGGAAAACTCGCTGACCGTATTAGACGTAGAACTTTGATGATTTGGATTACGATCATCACCGGTATTTATTCTTTCGCAATTCCTTATTTCTTAAATTCTGGAGTTATAGGAGTCCTTGCAATGTCTGTCATCGGTTTGTCTCTCATGGGAATGATATACAGTCCTCTTGGTGCTGTTTTGGCTTCACCATACCCAACAGCAATCCGATATACCGGTTCTTCTATCACTTTCAATTTATCTGCTATCATAGGAGCATCTCTCGCGCCTTATATTGCAGAATATCTGGTGCAACATTTCGATACATCTTATATCGGTTATTATTTGCTTCTTGCTTCTTTTATTTCACTGATTTGCTTCGTCGGATTTACAGATGATGAAATATCCAACTAAAATATAATAACGAAGAATAAAATAAGGACTGGCGGCAAAAATGCTGCCAGTTTTGTTTTTAAAGACAGGGGTTGAGGTATTTTCCACCACAATATTCCCGCAAACAATGCACTCAAAAAGAAAAATAAAAAATCTGCAATATTACTCATATAAGCAACAGCAAACATTTTTGATAAGATATGCGTTGTCCCCAACCACGACACGCAAAAGAAGGACAACATCACAGCCCATAAAATAAGCAAAATTCGATCAATAATCATCATCATGGCGTTTCGTTTTTTTAATTATAGGCCATATCTTTAGCATGCCTAAAAGAAAAATCACAATAAAAACCCAACGCCCTCCCCCTGAACCTTCCGTAATAAAAAGTGCTGGATTTACTATTCCCAGCAATCCTATAAAAATCAGAGCAATAGATACGAGACGCATTAAACCTGTTTTTCCCAGCGACGATCTTCAGTCTGTTGCCAATACGTTAAATTATGATTTTCCATTTTATATTTTTTCCACTGTGCACGAACGAGATTCAACTGCTCTTCACTTCTACCATCAAATATCACGACAAGCCGTTGATAAGCATCAATATCCGAACAAACAGCTCCCTCTATGAGAAAACGAACCTTTGAATCATTCGGATTTTCTTGTCCTGTCGTCAGAAATACAGGCTGAAAGTTTGAATATTGATCACACTCCGTTCCATGTCCAATAAATGATTCATCAGCATAAACCCATAAATGTATATCTATAGAATCGCGTTGTTCTTTACTCACACATTGTATTGTTGCTTTACCAAAACGAGCCAATGCACGCTCCACAAGCGTCGGCAAAATATCCTTCAGCGTTGACTGCGTCAAATGATAGAATAAAATATCCAATCTCTTAAGCCTTCATCATTCTTTATAAAAAAGCTAACATCTTTTTAAAAAAACTTCTATATCTCCAATACAAAGGAAACGGTTCAAGATATAAACCCTCTTTTTTGATGGAGATGCATCATCTTTTTGCACGTGTCTTTAAAAGACAATAATTTTTATTTTCAACGTTAATAAAAAAGTTTTTTAAGTTATTTTCTAGATTCTTTGTAGACTATAGTTGAAAATAAAATATAATGTACGGAAAATTTAAAGAGGACCTCATAGGCAATTTTATATTATTTATTTGGTAAAAATATCCAATTCATGAAAGGATATTTTTTCAAACTTTATTACATTTTAACCGAAAGCAGTAAAAATATTTGCTATCGAATTAAAGACTGAGGATTTTCCCCAATTTATGCGTATTATTGAGTTCTACATCCTGAAACGTGTCCTTGTTTTGTTTAGTTCTGTCATGATTGCAGCAGTGGGCGTTAGTTGGACTATACAAATTCTTGCACGGATAAACTTTCTCACAACAAGTAAACAAACACTCCTCACAGTCTTACAATTTTCACTTTCATTGGTTCCTTCTGTTATTTTTCTTGTCATTCCATTTGCATTAGTGATCGCAGTTACAACCATCCTCTCAGCAATGCATCAAGACTCAGAATTTGCTGTCATCAATGCCTCTGGTTTTCCTAAAAGTACTGTTTGGAAACCTATCCTTCTTCTTGCTATTGTTGCATCCTGTATCTCCTTTTCTATAGCTAATTTTGTTGTTCCTCAAGCGCGACTTCATATGCGACAAATGCTAGCAAGCGCTCATTTTGATCTTATTAATCTATTCATTAGTGAAGGGAGCTTTCAAAAACTCGCCAATAACCTTTACATAGAAATTGGCGAACGAAATCCAAACGGAACACTTGAACGCCTTTTCATTGCCGACCAGCGTGATCCTAAGACTGATCTTTTTTATTATGCAACAGACGCATCCATTGTGAGCAATAAAAACGGCAGTTTTCTGGTTCTCAATAACGGTGAAATAGAAAGAGTCAATCATCAAAATAACAGTGTTTCAATCGTGCAATTTAGCTCATATACTTTTAGCCTAGGAGAGTTTATCCCCAGTGATAAAACACCTACTCTTTATCCAAAAGATCGGTCTCTTTCTTATTTACAAAACCCTGACCCAAAAGATCCCTACTATCAACGAAAACCACTCCAATATAAAGCTGAATTTCACCGCAGATTAACACAATGGCTCTACCCTATTGTTTTTTCACTTATTGCATTAGCAGCGGCAGGGGATGTACGCTCCCATCGACAAGCTCGTCATTCCGCAAATCTCTCGGCAATTGCCCTTTCTTTTCTGGTGTATTGGATAGGATATTTTTTCGCAGAAAAATCAAAAAGCGATCTTGCATACGTTCCTCTCCTTTATATTATACCCATAGGAACAAGTGCATTTGTCTTTTTTATGCTTTTAACGAATCATAAAATTGGGCTTCCCACAAAAGTTAATGAGATACTTCAAATCGCTTTTCAAAAAATAATGAACAAATTTGAACAGCGAAAATCTCAAGATTCCTCGGATAAAATATCATGATTGGGTGGACACTTGGACGATATTTTTTTATACGGTATCTTAAAATAACTTGTTATTTCTGGGGAAGCATTTTTGTTCTTGCTCTTTTAATCGATTTCACAGAGAATTCCGGTAGGCTATCTTCCCTTCCGCATTATACAGCAAAAGATGCATTTTTCCTCTCTGCTTTACGCATCCCTTTTATCATGCAACAACTTATCCCTTTCATTGCACTCTTTTCTGCAATGGCAACGCTTATCTCGCTCAACAAAAAACTTGAACTTGTAGTGACTCGTTCAATCGGTGTTTCTGCATGGCAATTTCTTATGCCAGCTTGTTTTGGAGCTTTTCTTTTGGGATTATTTTCAATTCTTCTCATTAATCCACTTGCTGCATGGGGATTTTCTCAAGCAGAAAAAAAGATGACTGAATGGCGCAATCACAATGTACTAACACCTCTTCACAATACAAGTATCCACTGGTTAACACAACGTACAAATTTAGGCAGAACAACCATTGGTGCCAAATCTATCACCGATCAAGGACTTTCTCTTCTCGATGCAACCTTTGTACAATACAATGACAACGCAACCGTCAAAAATTGGATTAACGCCCCAAAAGCAACCTTGACTAATGGATTTTGGCTATTAACAAATGGAACAATCTATAAAATAGGGCATCCTCCTGAAAAATTTACCGTGTTGCAAATAAAAACCAATCTAAAACCTGAATTTTTAACGGAACGTTTAGTGAATCCCGCAACTATTCCATTTTACCAATTGCCAAAAAAAATTATGATTGCACGTTCATTTGGCTATTCTGCTAATAATTTTGATATGTATTTTCAATCTTTGATTGCATTACCGGCATTGCTTGTGGCAATGACCCTCATTGCAGCAACTGTATCTTTAAATTTTACACGTTTTGGGCAATCTAGAATGTTGATTCTTGGTGGCGTAATAGCTGGGTTTATGCTTTATGTTATTTCCGTACTTGTTCAAGCTTTTGGTAATGCTGGATATATTCCACCAATTATTGCAGCTTGGACACCCGTTGTTATTGCGTTATTCTTAGGAATCTCTTTTTTACTTCATAAAGAGGATGGCTAAGTGAAAGCATTAACACTTAAAAAAACTATTTTAACAAAATTAAGTGCTCTCGCTTTTAAAAGTGTTATAGGGGTTATTTTAGGAAGTGCTTTGTCTTATTGTGCGCACGCTCAAAGCCTTCTATCTCCTTCTCAAAGTCGCATTCAAAATCCGGAACCTCCTCTTTTGCTCTCTGCGGATGAACTCATCTACAATCGTGATGAAAACACTGTTTCTGCACACGGTAATGTTCAAATCGAATATGATGGCAATAAAGTTGTCGCTCAAAAAATTATTTACAATCAAAAAACAGGACGGCTTATAGCACAAGGGAACGTTGAAATTACTCAAAAGGATGGTAATAAAATTTATTCCAACCAAATTGATATGACCAAAGATCTTGGCGAGGGTTTTGTAAACGCCTTACGTATTGATACAGCCAACAATGTTCACTTTTCAGCCCAAAATGCTACACGCAAACACAACCACATAACAGTCTTTGAAAATGCAACCTATACAGCCTGTGAACCTTGCTCTTATAAACCAGATCGAGACGTCCTATGGAAAATTAAAGCAAGAAAGATCATATGGAATAATAGCATCAAAAAAATTCGGTTTGAAAATAGCAGTTTTGAAGTTTTTGGTGTACCGATTATAAAATTTCCAAATTTTGAGATCTATGATCCAACTGTTAGGCGTGCTAGCGGTCTGCTTACTCCTCATTTTTTTTATACTGATTATCTCGGTATGGGGATAAAGAATTCTTATTTCTGGAATCTCGCCCCCCATTATGATTTTACCCTTTCTTCTACGGTTTATACCCAACAAGGGCTTTTAACCGAAGGGGAATGGCGTCAGCGTTTAAAAACGGGACGTTATAACATTCGCTTTGCTCATATATATCAAATGAAACCGCATAGATTTGATAATGATACGATTGATGCCCAACATAAAAACCGTTATATGCTGGCGACAAAGGGGGATTTTCGTATTAATTCACACTGGACTTATGGATGGGATATTCTTGCACAATCAGATCGGCATTTTAGTCGTGCCTATAAACTTGAAAACTATAACAATCCTACACAACTTTCTCAGATCTATCTGAATGGTCTTGCAGGAAAAAATTATTTTGATATGCGTTTTTATCATTTTAAAGTTCAAGATTCAATATTGAATGATCCTCATTATGAACGTCACTCTCGGCAAGCGTGGGTCTTACCACGCATCGATTATTTTTTCACACCAGATGAACCCATTTATAATGGAGAGCTTACCTTCCATAGTAATATGCAATCAGTTTATCGTCGCCATGCTGACTTCAGTTCACCCGACCAGAACGGAAACCCTCTCAACACAGTAAAACTTTCTGGTATGGCTGGAAATAGTTTGCGTTTAACAAACGAGCTTCAGTGGAAAAAGCGCTTCAACACGCACAACGGACTCATCTTAACCCCTCTTCTCTCTCTACGAGCTGATATCATTACAACCAATGCAAGAGAAAATCACACAGATTCTATAGAAAACAATGCCTTATCCGCAATTCATGGTTCAGCAATTCGTGGCATGGCAACAGCAGGGTTGGAACTACGCTATCCCTTCCTCATTACAGCTGATCATTCTACACATATTATAGAACCAACTGCACAAATTTTTATACGCAATAATGAACAATATATTGGACAAATTCCTAATGAAGATGCTCAAAGCTTTGTCTTTGATGCAACCACTCTCTTTCAACGAGACAAATTTTCTGGTTATGATCGTGTAGAAGGTGGTACAAGAGCCAATATAGGTATAAGATATTCTGGAAGCCTTAATGATAATTGGTCTCTTTATGGTCTCATTGGACAATCCTTTCATCTAGCAGGAAAGAATTCTTTTGCAGAAAAGGACTTTATCAATGTCGGTACTCATTCTAGCTTAGAGGCAAAACGTTCAGACTATGTTGCAATGTTTGGTACAACCCATAAAAGTGGTTTTTCCTTAGAAACGCGTGGACGCTTTGACAAAAAAACAGGAAAAATCCGCCGTAGTGAAATCGAAGCATCACAAAAATGGCAAAATTTTTGGGCAGCTCTACAATATGCCTATATCGCAAAGCAACCAGATTATGAATATTCTCAAGAGCGCCAAGAAATTTCTTTTCAAACAGGACTTAAATTGGCAGATTATTGGTCCATTAATAGCAACGCCGGTTATGATTTAGTATCTGGTACATTTATAAAGCGAGGAATTAGCTTGAGTTATATGGATGAATGTTTCGGGTTAACATTCGGTTATCAACAGGTAACGAATCCAGGCAGGAAAGCACCCTTGCAAAACTTTAATTTCTCTCTTTCATTGCGTACGATTGCAGATATCGGAAAAAAGATAGATTAATTTATAAAGGGAATGTATCAGTCATTTAACTTATCATTGTTTTTATGAAAGAAAGCGTGTATTTTAAGTTGTTGATGAGAATTAATAAACAATGCGAAAGCCTATTTACATGAATAAATTGAAAAAGCGTTTTCTTGCTTTATTTTATATTGCGTCTTTGAGCGTAAGTAGCCTGTTAATAAATGGATTTTTGATTCCGACAGTCTTTGCGCAGACTTCTATTGTTGTTACAGTTAATGGCAACCCCATCACAAATTATGATATACAAAGACGCCTTGCTTTTCTCAGATTACAACAAAAGCAAGGCAATTTGGTGGCACAGGCTAAAAAAGAGCTTATTGACGAAAAGCTAAAAAATATTGAAATAAAACGTCTTAATATTGAAGTAAGCAATGATGAAGTTGATAGAGCTTTTGAGAATTTTGCGACACAAAATAATATGACGATTGATCAGCTCAACCAGATTCTGATCCAAACTGAGATCACAGTGCAACACTTTAAAGATTACATCCGTGGACAAATAGGATGGGGGCGTCTTGTTAGCGCACGCTATCAAGCTGAAACAGGTATGATTAGCGAACAAGAAGCTGTACGCAGAATATTAAAAAATGGTGGTGTAAAACCTTCAACCAACGAATATACATTACAGCGAATTGTTTTTGTCATTCCTGCACATCGTCGTTCAGAGATCTTTGAAAGACGTCAAAGAGAAGCAAGTAATTTTCGCGCACATTTCCGTGGATGTGCCAATGCTCACAATCAAGCAAGAGGTATTTTAGACGTTACTATCCGCCACTTAGGAAAGTTTCTGGAGCCACAACTTCCTAATGCATGGGAACAAGCTATTCTTGAAACGCCTGCTGGAAAAATGACAAAATTACAAGAAACATCTGATGGAATTGAAGCAATTGCTGTCTGCAAAATAAAAAGAGTTTCTGATGATTATGTCGCTCGACTGATATTTTCTCTTCAAGATAGTAAAAAAAGAAGCCCGCAAAAACTTGAAGAATTAAGCGACAAATATTTAGGAGAACTGCGGCGAGTGGCACGCATTCAAAATTCATAATGGCTGCTCTTATTGTTAGTGGTGGTGATCCTGCCGGTATTGGTCCTGAAATAGTATTAAAAGCGTGGAATTTGCGTGTTACGCGCCAAATTCCACCTTTTGTACTTCTTGCTGATCCAGATGTTATTCGTTCGCGCGCTCGTTTTTTACAGATTGATGTTGAGGTGCAATCTGTTTTAAGCAATAATCCTGCAAAAAATTTTCAAAACGCTCTTCCTATCATACCGTTAAAAAACAAACAAAGTGATCAATTAGGTATACCTTCATCGAATAATGCCGCTGGAATTATTGAAGCAATTAAACGCTGTGTTCAATTGATTCAAAATGGCCATGCATGTGCACTTATCACTTGTCCTATTGCAAAAAAGAATCTTTATGATGCCGGTTTTCAATTTCCAGGTCATACAGAATTTTTAGCTGATTTAGCCCATAAAGCTTTTCATAAATACTATCATCCAGTTATGATGTTAGCAGGACCTCGATTAAAAACAGTACCAATAACTGTTCATATTCCATTTAAAAATGTTCCTTCACAGCTTACCCGTGATTTAATTATTCAAACGGTACTTATTACTGAATGTGACTTAAAAACACGGTTTAAAATAACGTCACCCCGACTAGCTGTTGCTGGTCTTAATCCTCATGCTGGAGAAGGAGGTGCAATGGGCAAAGAAGATATTGAAGTTATCACTCCTGCTATTGAATATCTTAAAAAGAAAGGACTCAATATTGCAGGCCCGCTACCTGCCGACACAATGTTCCATGAATGTGCAAGAAAGGCATATGACGTTGCCATTTGTATGTATCATGATCAAGCCCTTATCCCTGTTAAGACACTAGACTTTGACAGCACTGTTAATGTCACGTTAGGTCTACCTTTTATTCGCACGTCTCCAGATCACGGAACTGCTTTTGACATTGCTGATAAAGGGATAGCCTCTCCCGAAAGCTTTATTGCTGCTCTTAAACTTGCAAATCAACTTGCAAAAAATAGTTTAATACCATGCCAATAGATAATCTCCCTCCTCTGCGTGAGGTCATTGATATATATGGATTACAAGCGCATAAATCTTTGGGGCAGAATTTTCTTTTTGATCTTAATTTAACATCTAAAATTGCTCATCAAGCAGGCAATATAGAAGGAAAACCTGTTCTTGAAATTGGTCCTGGTCCTGGAGGTCTCACACGTGCCTTGCTAGCAAAGGGTGCCATTGTAACAGCAATAGAACGCGATGAGCGCTGCATACCGGCTCTCTTAGAAATAGAAAAACACTATCCTAAAAAATTAAAAGTTATTTGTAATGATGCACTAAAGCAAGACTTCTCAAAACTCTTTGAAACAAGCCCAGAAAAACCTCGTATTATTGCAAATCTTCCCTATAATATTGGGACAAAACTCTTATTAAATTGGCTTTTGACTGAACCATGGCCTCCTTTTTATGAATCAATGACATTGATGTTTCAACGTGAAGTTGCCAAACGGATTACAGCTAAACCTCAATCTACTCATTATGGGCGTCTTAGTGTCTTAACTGGCTGGCGTACTACTGCTAAAATTGCTTTCGATGTACCCCCTCAAGCCTTCATACCAATACCTAAAGTAACATCTTCCGTTGTTCATATTATTCCACGAACACAACCTCTTGCCTGCTCTGCACAAAAACTAAGCCTCGTCACAAAAACCGCCTTTGGGCAAAGACGAAAAATGCTTCGTCAAAATCTCAAAACACTTGGAGGTGAAGTGCTATTAGAAAAAGCTGGAATTGATGGAATGCGCCGTGCTGAAACGCTCTCGGTTTCTGAATTTGTAACTCTAGCGCATCTAGTGCTCTAAAAAATACACTTTGTGTTATGAAACCTTTTTTAATCACAACATTTATCGATTTTTTCAGCAATAAGCCCATCAACAAAAGAGCCAAGATAAGAACAACGCTCACGTTTTACGGTTTCAGCTAAATAAATTGATTTAATAAAAGATAAAGACTGATCTAAATCTTTGTTAATCACAACATAATCATAAGAACGCCAATGCTTTAACTCCGTTCGTGCATTTTCCAATCGCAAATTGATGATATCTTGACTATCTTCTGCTCGACGATGTAAACGCGAAACAAGCTCTTTCATTGATGGTGGAAGGATAAAAACAGATACAGTGTCTCCTAGCATCTTTTTTTGCAGCTGCTCGGTACCTTGATAATCAATATCAAATAACATATCATGGCCAGCATTCAATGCGTTTTCAACAGTTTCACGCAAAGTGCCATAATAATTTCCGTGAACTTCTGCCCATTCAATAAATTCATCTCTATCACGCTTATATTCAAACTCTTCCTTTGAAATAAAGTGATAATGTAGCCCATCTACTTCACTAGGACGCCTTTTCCTTGTGGTCATACTTACGGAAAGCTCTAATTGTCCATCTTTTAGAAGTAATCGAGAAATTGTTGATTTACCAGCACCTGAAGGTGAAGAGAGAATAAATAAAAAACCGCGGCGTTGATTTATTTTTATAGCACTCAATTTACTTTCAAAGACTGTCATTACATCACTCTACTTTGTTCATAAATGTTTCTCCAAAATTTGAATTATACATTATCTCAACCTCTCCCCTAATCAATGTGTTTTCTTAGCAATTCTCAATGTTATTTTGCTCTTTTTTGAGATAAGGTATTAGCAGTATATTCACTTCTTTCTTAAATATTTTTATCCATACGCCAATCCCACTTGTGACAGACAAGAAAATGATTTTTTATCATTCTCATAAAAAGTTTAAATAGAAAAATTTTACTATATTTGGGATTCTCATTTACGATGCAAAAAGATGTGTTATCACTATAAATTCAATGTTTTGCCTTTAATTCTCGCCACTTGCGAACATTCATATTATGTTCCTCTAAAGTTCGAGAAAAAACATGCCCTCCTGAACCATCAGCAACAAAATAAAGTGCATCACTGCTTGGTGGATGTGCCACCGCTTTTAAAGAATCCCGACCTGGATTTGCAATAGCCGTTGGGGGCAAACCATTAATTTTATAAGTATTATATGGTGTTTCCTTCTCAAGATCTGAACGATAAATTGCACGACCGGATGGTTTTCCTTTTCCTCCGAAGAGACCATAAATTACTGTTGGATCCGATTGAAGACGCATATGCTTTGTAAGGCGGTTATAAAATACCGCAGCAACCATTGGTCTTTCTGCTGCAATTCCCGTTTCTTTCTCAACAATTGAGGCTAATATAACAAACTCATCAATTGATTTAATGGGTAAATCAGGTGAACGCGTAGCCCATATAGCATGAATTAATTTTGTCTGTCCTTCACGCAACCTGTTTACAATCTCTTTACGCGTTGTTCCCCGAATAAAACGAACAGTATCCGTCATTAAATAACCTTCTGGAGGCAAAATTTTTGGAAGGTCTCCAATCAAAATTTCATTCGCAGCTAATCGATCGAAAACTTGCTGAACCGTTAAACCTTCAGGTACTGTAAATGTATACTCTATAGATTTTCCTTTCACAAGAATATCCATAATATCCTGCATCGAAGCATGAGCTGGAATTAAATATTCACCAGCCTTCAGATGCGTTGTTTTTTGGTGATAACCAACCCCATAAACAAAAATATCTGATGATCGAATGAAACCACGTTTTTCTAGCAATGAAGCAATTTCACGAATTCCGGTACCAGGATGGATAAGAACAATTTGTTCTTCCTCAATTTTTCCCTTTTCTTCAAAAATACTTTTTCCAATATAAAGAGGAATACTTATGGCAAAAAGAATAATCACAATCAGCATAAGAAAAAAATGACCGAGAATGACCAACGGATTACGGACGATAGATGATTTCTTTCGTTTTTTATGTATTAACATGTCATAACTATCTGCTAAATGATTCGAAGAGGAATCACTTACGTCCTTTAATGATTTCCATTTTTCACATCGGACATAACCCCTCAATAGCGATTAAGGATAATATTATAATTTCTCATTCACCTTATAATAAAATAGAAAACTCAAAAGCAAAAATTAAATAAAAATACTTATTATCCCCTAAAACGTCGCATCACCAACGATGCATTTGTCCCACCAAATCCAAAAGAATTAGAAAGAATCGTATCAATCTTTCGTTCACGCGGTTTGTGTGGTACAAGATCGATTTTCGTTTCAATCGATGGATTGTCAAGATTAAGTGTCGCTGGGGCTATATTATCCCGTATAGCTAAAATAGAAAAAATAGCCTCAGCAGCACCGGCTGCACCAAGTAAATGCCCGATAGATGATTTCGTTGATGACATAGAAACTTGTGGTGCATAACTCCCTAAAACACGCTCAACAGCCGCTAGCTCTATGGAATCAGCCATCGTAGATGTACCATGAGCATTAATATAATCAAGTTCACTCACATTCACTTGTGCACGCTTAAGAGCAGCTATCATACTACGCTGAGCCCCTTCACCACTTTCTGAAGGCGCTGTAATGTGGTAAGCGTCACCAGATAAACCATAGCCAATAACCTCAGCATAAATACGCGCTCCTCGTTTTTTGGCATGTTCCAGCTCTTCTAAAACAACAACTGCCGCTCCTTCCCCCATCACAAAACCATCACGATCAGTATCATAAGGACGTGACGCCCGTTCAGGATCATCATTGCGACAAGTAGAAAGAGCTCTACAAGCTGCAAAACCTGCAAGAGATATCCGATTTATCGGAGATTCAGCCCCCCCTGCCACCATGACATCTGCATCACCAAACATAATCAAACGTGCCGCATCACCAATCGCATGCGCCCCTGTTGAACAAGCCGTTACAACAGAATGATTAGGCCCCCGTAAACCATATTGAATAGACACATAACCAGAAGCAAGATTAATCAAACGACCTGGAATAAAAAAAGGAGAAACACGACGTGGGCCCTTGTCACGAAGCGTATAACCAGCTTCAACAATACCCTCAACTCCCCCAATTCCCGAACCAATTAACACACCTGTACAAATCTGATCTTCATCACTCTTAGGAAACCATTCGGCATCTGCAAGCGCTTGGTTAGCAGCAGCCATTGCATAAACAATAAATGCATCAACTTTACGTTGCTCTTTAGGTTCCATATACAAATCAGCATTATAAGTCCCCTCTGTTCCATCCCCTAAGGGGATACGCGCAGCAATCTGGCATGGCAAATCTGACACATCAAACTCTGTGATACGTCGGACACCACTTCTTCCTTCAAGAAGTCGTTTCCAACTATATTCAGTATTACCAGCTAATGGAGATACCAACCCTAAACCAGTAACAACAACACGTCTCATAACTTCTAACCTTGAACTAAACTTCACCTCTCAAAGCTCTCTTTTCAAAAGAGCTCCGAAGAATATAGGCAAAAGCAATTCATGCCTTTGCCCTTTAGTAATCACGCAGAAGCTTTATCAATGAACTTGACTGCATCGCCAACTGTGAAAATCGTTTCAGCAGCTTCATCTGGAATTTCTACCCCAAACTCTTCTTCAAAAGCCATAACGAGTTCAACCGTATCAAGGCTATCAGCCCCTAGATCATCGATAAAGCTTGCATTTTCTACAACTTTATCAGCATTAACCCCAAGATGTTCCACGATAATTTTCTTAACGCGCTCTACTGTATCACTCATGTTGAAATCCTCGAATTTATATTTTCCTATAATTTGGTTAACTATATCGGTTCATCTAATCAAGCAATAGATGCATTACTTTAAAAGATTTTAGTAATGATTTAAAACATCCTGTGGATATCCCCTACAAAATGAACCAATCTGACATTCCGACATCAATTGATCAACGACCATATTAAAGAAATAGATGCATCTATCCATTTCAATCGTTACTATCTAAAATAATACAACTCATAAATCAATGTGGAATAAAATAAATACTCAAATCATTGCCATTCCACCATTGATATGGAGTGTTTGACCTGTCGTATAGGCTGCTTCATCGCTTGCTAAATAAACAGCAGCAGCGGCTATTTCTTGCCCACTTCCCATACGCTTCATCGGAATCGCAGCCATAATGGCTTCTTTTTGCTTTTCATTAAGCTTGTCTGTCATTGCGGATTTAATAAATCCTGGAGCAATACAATTGACAGTGATGTTTCGCGAAGCAATTTCTTGTGCCAATGCTTTAGAAAAACCTATCAAGCCTGCTTTTGCAGCACAATAATTCGTTTGTCCAGGGTTTCCCACAACACCAACAACAGATGTAATGTTAATAATCCTTCCATAACGGCGGCGCATCATAGAATGTATTAATTCACGCGTCAAAAGAGAAGCAGCTGTTAGGTTAACTTCTAAAACATCATCCCAGTCTTTATCTTGCATACGCACAAAAAGACCATCCCTAGTGATTCCCGCATTGTTAACCAAAATATCGACGCCATCCATTTCTCTTTCTGCAACTTCAGCCAATTGTTTAATCGATTGGCGTTCAGAAAGATTAGCGGGAAATACAAAAACATTCTGCCCTAATTCTGCCACCACTTCTCTAAGCTTTTCTTCGCGTGTTCCATGAAGTCCAACAATGGCTCCTTGTGCATGAAAGCAGCGTGCAATTGCCTCACCAATTCCTCCCGAAGCCCCCGTTACAAGAGCTTTACGTCCTGTTAATCTAAACATCTTTTAACTCCTTATAGATTAAACGCCGAGCATACCTAGCGCTGATTCTATTTCATCAACTGTTCCAATGGTTACCCCCTTTATATCTTTGTTAATACGACGCGTTAAACCTGTTAATACTTTTCCAGAACCAACTTCAAAAAGCGTATCAACTCCATTAGCAGCGATCCATTCTATTGTTTCACGCCATCGCACCCTCCCAGTCACTTGTTGGACAAGAAGAGTAGTAATACGCTCTGGATTGCTCTCAGGTGCAACAGAAACATTGGCAATCAAAGGAACAATAGGGGACATTTTGTTAACAGTCAAAAGTGCTTTCTTCATGGCATCAGCAGCAGGTTGCATTAAAGATGAATGAAAAGGTGCAGAAACAGGAAGAAGAAGTGCACGTTTTGCACCTTTTGTTGATGCAATCTCTACCGCTGCCTCAACTGCTTTTGCTTTACCGGAAATAACAATTTGCCCACCACCATTATCATTAGCAATCTGACATAATCCTTCTCCAGAAACAGTTTCGCAAATTTCTTCCACAATGTGCTCTTCTAAACCAATTAATGCTGCCATAGAACCTTCACCAACCGCGACAGCAGCCTGCATAGCATTGCCACGAATACGCAAAAGTCTTGCCGTATCTGTGAGAGTAAATGTACCAGCAGCACAAAGAGCCGAGTATTCGCCTAAAGAATGACCAGCAACAAATCTTACCTTTTCTTCTATACGAAGCCCTAATTGTTTCATCACACGAATGACAGCCATAGATACAGCCATTAATGCCGGTTGTGCATTTGCTGTTAACGTTAAAACATCTGCTGGTCCTTCAAAAATGATCTTTGATAATTTCTCGCCCAAAGCATCATCAACTTCCTCGAAAACCATCCGTGCGGCAATAAATTGCTCTGTAAGCGCCTTCCCCATACCAACAAGTTGACTCCCCTGCCCTGGAAAAATAAAAGCTGCACCCATTTATCAACTCCTAAAACTGTACAATTAAATTATTTTCTTTTGACCTTATTCATCCGCACAAATCAAGATAAAGCCCTTTATTTAAAACGAATACCACACTTAAAATTATATTTTAAGGGCGGAATTTGATATAAAAACTTAGGGAAATAGGGTGCTATAAACTGAATAACACCCAAACTTATGAGACTTCCTAAAATTGCACCTGCTAAAATATCAAAGGGATAATGTACACCCACAAAGATGCGCGCCCAACAGATCAAACACAAAAATACCGAAGCAAATTTAAAAGCAACTTTGTATCGGTAAAAATAAAAGTTAGCTGCATAAGATGCAATGGTCAAGGCATGATTACTAGGAAAAGAAGCTGTCGCACGATGTTGAATAAGCGGTGTCGTCAGCCCTACCACGAATGGGCGAGGATGAAAATAAAAAAGAGAAATGAGATAACCTATGAAAAGAGCCGCACAAATACTCATGCAAATGCTTAGCACGACACATCGTTCCCTCTCCCCACCACAAAACCACAACGCACAGAGATGGAGAGGAATAATATAAATTAAAAACTTTGCACAAAAAATACTAAACAAAACTACAATCGACCAAGCGTGATGATTGCCGACAAACATTTCAAAGAGTGTAACATCAATCTGGTTTAAAAAGTCCATTTTTCCCTCCTTTACCTTTATATTACAGTATTATCTTTTTGTAGAAGAAGGAAATATATCAAGATTTAACAAATCAATTTTTTTATGTGCATAAACTTGCTATTTTAAAAGATAACCTGTAAATGTGAAATGTTCGTTGCCGGCACTTTAGCTGGAGGTTGAACGGAGGGCTGTAAAATATCAGTAGGAAATACAATGTTTCCGGCCTCCCGTGTCTCCGCTCTGAGATGTCTCGAATTGTAAACGCGTCCTTTCTTCTTTGGATTTCCAAAAAAGACAAGTCGCAGAGGCTTTGCGCTAAAGCCGGTGAAATTTAATTGAAGAAAGGCAAAACAATGGCTCTTTATGAACATATGTTCCTTGCCCGACAAGACATCGCACCGCAGCAAGTTGATGAACTTTTGAGTCTCTACAAAGGTGTCATTGAAGCGCATGGTGGAAAAGTTGGGCGTATAGAAAATTGGGGACTTCGTCCTCTTGCTTACCGTATTCGTAAAAACCGTAAAGCTTATTATGTCTTGGTCAATATTGATGCACCAGCTTCAGCAATTGCTGAAGTGGAGCGTCAGATGCGCATCAATGAGGATATTTTGCGTTATATGACCATTCGCGTAGAAAAACACGAAAAAGAAAAATCTGCTATGCTCTCACACCTTGATCGCAATAGTCACATTGGACACGATGAAGAGCGTCCTCGTTTTCCACGTCGTCAACGTGAAAATGCTATAGAAGAGGTAGAATGATGACTGATACTAATCAAAACTCTGCACGTCGCCCCTTTCATCGTCGTCGTAAAACATGTCCTTTTTCAGGGACCAATGCTCCCAAAATTGATTATAAAGACATCAAGTTGTTACAACGTTATATTTCCGAACGTGGGAAAATTGTTCCTTCACGGATTACTGCTGTTAGTCAGAAAAAACAGCGTGAATTAGCTAATGCTATCAAACGTGCTCGCTTTTTAGGTTTACTTCCGTACGTTATAAAGTAAGCGATCAATATGTTATGCAACTGGAGAGTTTCTCCAGTTGCTTTTCTTATATGGTTAAAAATAGCTTGTTGTATCCTATGTTAAGCTATTAAATGTCAAAGTTGGGGTATTGACACGCCTCTAACTGCAGAAAGCAGGACAGCAATAAATGAAAAAAAATCGTACTTATGAGATATTAACCGGTATTTTGGCAGGATTATTTGCTGTTGTGATAGGAATGGCAATCATCAGTGTTGCAAATATCGCGCCCTTTTTTTCTCTTCTTCTTGGCTGCTTTCTTTCATTGCCAATTTTTATTGTTGCGTTCGGTCAAGGAACATTAGCCAGTCTCATCGCCCTCATAAGTGCCACTGTTGTTCTTATCATAACCACTAATACCTATATTGCTCTTGGCTCTATGTTCTTATTTTTCCTTCCTGCTGTCTATGCTTCTTGGCTTCTTGGGCTCGCACGACCAGCGCAAAAAGAAAACGAACTGATATGGTATCCATTATCATCGGTTATTTTTCATTTAACTAATTTTATCGCTCTTATAGCAACTTTCATTGGGCTCTATGTTCAAACCCGTCCATCCACACCCGTCATTGCAAAAAAAATCACCGAAAACATAGCACAAACTCTGCAACAATCACAGTCAATAAAAGAAGCCGATATACGCGCTTTTAGTGAGCTTTTAATGACGCATACAGCAACTTTTACTGCTTTTTCTTTGACTATTTATAGTTTGGTTTTTCTCATTGGTAACCTTTACTTTTCCATGATAGCAGCACAACATATGAAATGGCTGAAAAGACCCCGTGATGATTGGAGCCAAACTCTCCGCCTTCCAATTTCTGGAATTATTATTTTCATTATTGTTTGCATAGCATCGATGATTGAGCTGAGCGCTTCTCTTAACTTGAGTACCCGTGTCTTTAGCACTGCATACATTGTCATCATATTAATTAGCGGTCTAGCATATCTGCACAATATTACAAAAGGGGTAAACGGTCGAATTATTATACTTTCTCTTGTTTATATTGCTATTTTTACAATCGTTTTTACTCCACCTATTGTTTTCATGATGCTTTTGATGGGAATTTGGGCTGCTATTCAATACAATTTTCAATCACGCAAAAAACTCCACTAAATTTATTTGTTCGAAAGGAAAAACTATGGATATTATTTTACTTGAGCGCATTCCTCGTCTTGGTCAGATGGGTGATATTGTCTCAGTTAAAGATGGTTATGCGCGTAATTTTCTCTTGCCTCAAGGTAAAGCTTTACGCGCAAATGAAGCTAATAAAAAACATTTTGAGGTACAACGTGCACAACTTGAAGCACGTAATCTTGAACGCAAAAGTGAAGCGCAAAAAATTGCTGAAAAACTTGATGGACAATCATTCATTGTTGTTCGTTCTGCTGGTGAAACGGGACAACTTTATGGTTCTGTGTCAACACGTGATATTGCTGAAATCATAACAGATGAAGGCTTTTCTATTGGAAGAAATCAAATCGAACTTAATCATCCAATAAAAATGATCGGTCTTCACACTATCACTCTTAGCTTACATCCAGAGGTTCAAATTTCTGTGATTATTAACGTTGCGCGTTCTACCAGTGAAGCACAACGCCAAGCAGAAGGTGAAACTCTCACTTCGGCTAAAGAAATATATAATATTCAAGAAGAATTATTAGAAGAAAGTCAGGAAGAATTATTGGCAGAAGAAATTAATGACAACGATATAAACAGTTCTCATCAAGAAGCTTAACTGCTGTTTTTGCTTTGTGTTTTATATTTTTTATTCCATTTTAAATATTGTTCATAAAATACTCACACTTTAAAAGTGAGTATTTTATGGCTATCGTACATAAATAATCTAATTTTTATGAAAGAATTAGAAATATATTATTTAAAGGCATTATATGCCGAGAATGATAATATCACTAAGAGGAAATGTCTTTTGTCTTCCAGCATATAAAGCAAAAATAATTTAAAGTCCTACCCTTAAGGCTAAAGTTTGTATGAGCGTTAAGTTGATTATATCCTCACATGATCTGAAATAATTTCAGTTATAAAAAAATAATTCTACTTACACAGATATTGGAATTTTAAGGTTAAGTAACTTAAAAATACTTAAATTTAGAGTAGCAAAACTTCCACTTTAAAATCACATATTATAAAATAAAATAGATAGACGTTATATAAATAATACACAAATGATAAATGAGGAACGAAAAGAGAGTTTTAAAAAATTATATAATTTTAACTTAAAATGAAGATTTGTCGCTCTATTCTTTTAATTATACGATTTTCAATTTATCGCCTAAAGTAGCTAGACTTAGAATTTTAGTGGAAAAATATTATGGAAGAAACTAACGTTGTTAATGTCAGCTCTTCAAAGAAAGAGGATTCTCCTTCTTTTCGGCAACTTCCGCATAATATTGAAGCTGAACAGGCATTGCTTGGTGCCATCTTTATCAACAATGATTCTCTTGACCGCGTTTCAGATTTTCTAAAACCAGAACATTTTTTTGAACCATTGCATCAAAAAATTTATCATGTTTTATCTCACCTTATTAAAACAGGAAAACGTGTAGATCCAGTTACAATCAAGCCCTATATCCAAATGGAAGAAAAAATTGGAGATATTACTGTATACCAATATGTTGTTCGCTTAGCCACAGAGGCAGTCACTATTATTAACGCTGAAGATTATGGACGCGTCATTTACGATCTTTTTATCCGACGGTCTTTGATTAACCTTGGAACTCAAGTTGTCAATACAGCCTTTGATGCTCCTGTAGAACTCACGCCTACCCAACAAATTGAAACTGTTGAAAATCAGTTATTTGAGCTAGCAGAAAAAGGGAAATATGGAGGTGGATTTGAAAATTTTAATGAGGCTATTAAAAAAGCTATCGATATGGCAAGTGCTGCGAAAAAGCGCTCTTCACAATTATCAGGGATAGCCACCCATATTAAAACACTTGATGAAAAAATGGGAGGATTACAAGCATCTGACTTAATTATCCTTGCGGGGCGCCCTGGTATGGGTAAAACCTCACTGGCTACCAATATTGCCTTTAATATTGCTAATGCTTATAATCGTAATGCCAATATCCAAGAAAATGAAGGCGGCATTGTGGGATTCTTCTCACTTGAGATGTCATCCGAACAGCTTGCAACCCGTATTATTTCTGAACAAACAGAAGTCTCTTCTTCTGATATTCGGCGTGGTAATATTTCAGATGAACAATTTTCAAAAATTATTCGTGCGGTGAACCAACTACAAAAGGCACCACTTTATATTGATCAAACTGGGGGAATATCAATTACGCAATTAGCTGCTCGTGCGCGGCGTCTCAAGCGGCAACATGGTTTAGATATCTTGTTTATTGACTATATCCAACTCATGACAAGCAGTTCAAAGCGTTCATCAGAAAATCGTGTCCAAGAGATCACAGAAATTACCACAGGATTAAAAGCATTAGCGAAAGAATTGAATATTCCTATTATCGCTCTCTCTCAACTTTCACGTCAAGTAGAAAATAGAACAGATAAACGTCCACAGCTCTCAGATTTACGTGAATCTGGTTCAATTGAGCAAGATGCCGACATCGTTCTTTTTGTCTATCGCGAAGAATATTATCTCAAAAATGAAGAACCAAAGTTAGGTAGCTTGGAACATACAAAATGGCAAGAAATAATGGACAAAGCTTTTGGAAAAGCTGATGTTATTATTGCAAAACAGCGCCATGGGCCGACAGGAATCGTGCCCCTTGCCTTTCAATCTGATTTCACACGATTCAGTGATCTTGCTGATAGCAATTATCTTCCAGAGCAAATTGGTTAAATCAATATGGTGCGTAATCGTATTCAATTTATCTGTAAAAATTGTGGAACTGTCCATTCTCGTTGGGCTGGGAAATGTAGCGCCTGTGAAGAATGGAATTTTTTTATAAAAGTTATTTTTCGATGATTTTGGCCGTCATTATTTGCTATCTAAAAAGCTCTTGAACAATATTAATCTTAATAATATGAGAAGATAATACATCTTTTAGTGTTGCAAGTAGGATACATATATCCAAAATCTATAGCTAATCTAAATCTTTCTATATTGTTCCTTCTTTAAAAAAACTCCTTCTCACAAGATACTCATTTTCTTGTTTTTAAATCCAAAAGTAATTGCTGCTGTTGTGCAAGGCCGACTATTATGTAGAATATCAGAAAATTTCCTCTTTATTGGACAATTTCTAACCTTTTAACAAAAATATTTTCTAATCTATCTGAAAAATTACCCTAATCACTGCAATATAAAAAACAAGCAGTGTTTTAAATACTACAGCACAGAGAAAATTCTACAACATGCAAAATATTCTTGATATAAAATTGCATAAAAACTGATATCTAACAAAAGGAAAGTGTATAATTATGCTAGAAAAAAAAGAAGACTGCGATAGTAGATTTGACAGTCTTGATGAAGCTATCAAAAGAGTTGTTGATATAGCAAGTGCTGCAAAAAAGCGCTCTTCGCAAATATCAGGGATAGCGACTCATATTCAAACACTTGATGAAAAAATGGGAGGATTACAACCATCCGACTTAATTATCCTTGCGGGGCGCCCTGGTATGGGTAAAACTTCACTTGCTACCAATATTGCCTTTAATATTGCCAATGCTTATAATCATAATGGTAATATCCAAGAAAATGAAGGCGGTGTTGTAGGATTCTTCTCACTTGAAATGTCCTCAGAGCAGCTTGCAACACGTATTATTTCTGAACAAACGGAAGTCTCTTCTTCTGATATTCGACGTGGTCATATTTCAGATGAACAATTTTCAAAAATTATTCGTACGGTAAATCAGCTCCAAAAGGCACCCCTTTATATTGATCAAACTGGAGGAATATCAGTTTCACAACTGGCTGCCCGTGCTCGGCGTCTCAAGCAAAAACATGGTTTGGACGTCTTAATTATTGATTATATCCAACTCATGACAAGTGATTTAAAATACACATCTGAATATCGTATTCAAGAAATCACTGCAGAATTAAAAGCCTTAGCTAAAGAATTAAATATCCCTATTATTGCTCTTTCACAACTTTCACATCAAGTTGAAAACAGAACAGATAAACGCCCAAAACTTTTAGATTTAGGTGGATTTGGTTCTATTGAGCAAGATGCCGACATCGTTTTATTTGTCTATCGTGAAGAATATTACCTCAAAAATGAAGAACCAAAATTAGGTAGCTTGGAACATACAAAATGGCAAGAAATAATGGACAAAGCTTTTGGAAAAGCTGATGTTATTGTTGCAAAACAACGTCATGGACCGACAGGAATCGTGCCCCTTGCCTTTCAGTCTTCTTTCACACGATTCAGTGACCTAGAAGATATTGATTATCTTCCAGAGCAAATTGGTTAAATCAACATGGTGCGTAATCGTATTCAATTTATCTGTCAAAATTGTGGAACTGTCCATTCTCGTTGGGCAGGAAAATGTAGTGCTTGTGGAGAATGGAATTCCCTTATCGAAGAAAATATAAATGGCGGCATAGGAAGTGGTCCTAAGCAGAATACGCGTAAAGGACGCATCGTTGCCCTTACATCTCTTTCTGGAGATATCCAAGATGCTCCACGTATTTATTCTGGTATTGCGGAACTTGATCGTGTTACCGGTGGGGGCTTTGTCCGTGGATCGGCACTCCTTGTTGGAGGTGATCCGGGTATTGGTAAATCAACATTGCTGACACAAACAGCTGCTGCTTTATCACGTAAAGGATATAATGTCATCTATGTTTCAGGTGAAGAGGCTATTGCGCAAATTTGTCTGCGCGCACAAAGGCTTGAAGCTAACAATACAGAGGTGAAACTTGCTGCTGAAACCAATGTTGAAGATATTCTGGCAACCTTAAGCGAACATAAAAACCTTGATATGGTGATTATCGATTCGATTCAAACCCTATGGTCAGATACAGCAGATTCAGCACCTGGCACTGTCACACAAGTACGTATCGGTGCTCAGGCAATGATCCGCTTTGCCAAGAAAACAGGAGCCGCCGTTGTTCTTGTTGGGCATGTTACAAAAGATGGACAAATTGCTGGTCCTCGGGTCGTTGAACATATGGTTGATGGCGTTCTCTATTTTGAGGGTGAAGGAGGACATCATTATCGCATTCTTAGAACTGTAAAAAATCGCTTCGGACCAACAGATGAAATTGGTGTCTTTGAAATGTCTGATAAAGGATTACGCGAAGTGATAAATCCATCCGAATTGTTTTTAGGAGAACGTAATGAAAAAGCCCCAGGCGCTGCTGTTTTCGCCGGTATGGAAGGAACACGCCCGATACTCGTAGAAATTCAAGCGCTTGTTGCTCCTTCTTCCCTTGGGACACCAAGACGTGCGGTTGTCGGATGGGATGGAAATCGTCTTTCTATGATTCTTGCCGTTTTAGAAGCCCATTGTGGCATTCGTTTTGGACAGCATGATGTCTATCTGAACGTGGCAGGTGGCTATCGCATATCAGAACCCGCTGCTGATTTAGCTGTAGCCGCTGCTTTGGTATCTTCTCTTGCCAATATCGCATTGCCAACGGATTATGTCTATTTTGGTGAAGTCAGTCTTTCAGGAGCTACCCGCGCTGTTGCACATTCAGCACAGCGCATAAATGAAGCCAAAAAACTCGGCTTTCAAGGAGCCTTTCATCCCACAACAACAACCGAAATGATGAAGTCGCTCAACTTTAAACAAAAAACTTTCTCCGACCTTCCCGAACTCGTTGCTACTCTTACCGTAAGTAAAAAATGATCTGCACCACAGATATGATAATATAGAAAAAACTCTATAACATACAAAAGATCCTTGCTATAAGAACAAAAAATGGCATAACAAAAAATATATTTGCACACAGACTTAAAAGAACGCAACTTTATGTATAAGGAACAAACAAATGATCATAACAATCCTTGATGGAATTGTCGTAGTAATCATCCTGTTGTCCGCTTTTCTTGCTATGCTTCGAGGATTTTCACGTGAAGTGTTATCGTTGATTTCTTGGGCAGTTGCAGCTGTTACGACACTGTTTTTATTCAAACCTGTCTTACCTTTCTTTGAACAATATCTCTCTAATAAAATGATTGCATTGATCACAACATTGGTCACAATTTTTATTATTGTTCTCATTATTACTTCAATTATTACAATGAAGATCTCTGATTTTATTATTGATAGTCGAATTGGTATCCTTGACCGTGCTATTGGTTTTATTTTTGGAGCACTTCGTGGTTTACTTATCATGGTCATCGGTATGTTGCTGATTAATGCACTGATTAAACCCGAGCTTCAAGCGAATTGGTTAAAAAATGCAAAAACAAGACCCATTTTAGATTCATTGGGACAAAAAGTTTGGGAAATACTCCCAAAAGATATTGGATCTGTTCTCGAAAAGGCTGAAAATTTGTTTAAAGACAGCAATAAACATACGTATGAGCAACACTCTCATGAAAAGATAATTTTAAAAAATAGAGAATAGTTTTTCATGAGGAAAGAGAACTAAATGATGTAAAATGTGATATTAATGATTCCTCCATATCACAACTGAAAGAATATGATGATAAAAAGCGATGTTTTCTGTCAAGAATTTTCATTAGATGATGATACCCTTCATGAAGAATGTGGAGTTTTTGGTATTCTTGGGCATGAAGATGCCGCAACATTAACAGCTCTTGGACTCCACGCACTTCAGCATCGTGGGCAAGAAGCAGCTGGGATTGTTTCTTACCACAATAAAATATTTCATCAAGAAAAGCATTTAGGTCTTGTTGGTGATCACTATACAAACCCTGCAACACTTGCGCGCTTACCAGGAAATCGTGCTATTGGACATACCCGTTATTCAACAACTGGAGAAGTGGCATTACGCAATGTTCAACCCCTTTTTGCTGAATTGAAAGTTGGAGGTATTGCTATTGCACATAATGGTAATCTTACCAATGGTCTCACATTACGCCGTGAACTCATCGCTTCTGGTGCTATCTGTCAATCAACGTCAGATTCAGAAGTTTTTCTCCATCTTATTGCCCGCTCACGTTATGAATCGTCCTCTGATCGTTTTGTTGATGCGATTCGGCAAGTAGAAGGTGGGTATGCTATGTTAGCGCTCACACGTACAAAGCTTATTGCGGCACGCGATCCAACAGGAATTAGACCTCTCGTGATGGGGGAACTTGATGGTAAGCCTATCTTTTGTTCTGAAACTTGTGCTCTTGATATTATTGGAGCAAAATATGTCCGTGATGTTAAAAATGGAGAAATCATCATATGTGAAATACAAAAAAATGGGGAAATTACGAAAAAAATTATAAAACCAGAAAATACAAAACCAGAAAAACTTTGCTTGTTTGAATATGTTTATTTTGCCCGCCCAGACTCAATCGTTGGAGGACGTAGTGTTTATACAACACGCAAAAATATGGGAATCCATTTAGCACAGGAAGCCCCTTGTGAGGGTGATGTTGTGGTTCCTGTTCCTGATGGAGGAACGCCTGCCGCAATTGGCTATGCACAAGAAATTGGAATTCCCTTCGAGCTTGGTATTATTCGTAATCACTATGTTGGCCGCACTTTTATCGAACCAACACAACAAATTCGTGCTTTTGGCGTCAAGTTAAAACATTCGGCAAACCGTCCTGTGATTGAAGGAAAACGTGTTATTCTGGTTGATGACTCTATTGTACGTGGAACAACATCCCTTAAAATTGTACGAATGCTTCGCGATGCAGGAGCAAAAGAAGTTCATATGCGCATTTCTAGCCCTATGATTTTTTATCCTGACTTTTATGGTATTGATACACCTAAAGCTGAAAATCTTTTAGCAAATCAATATCCAGATTTAAAATCTATGTGTGATTTTATTGGAGCGGATTCATTAGAATTTCTTTCAACGGATGGATTATATCTTGCTGTAGCAGGGGAAAAACGGAATAACGCCGATCCACAATTTACTGACCATTATTTTACTGGATATTATCCTACGCATCTGGTTGATCAAGAAAATCTCTCCAAAATTCATCAATCATCTGTTCTTAAAACAAGAGATTAATGATGGCAAAATGTGATTTTAGTCTCCATGGGCGTGTGGCACTTGTTACTGGCGCATCAAGAGGGATTGGCTATTATTTGGCACTCGAGCTTGCTGCACGCGGGGCTCATATTATTGCTCTTGCACGAACAGTCAGTGGACTTACTGAATTAGATAATCAAATCCGAGAAAAAGGAGCTCATGCAACCCTTGTTCCCCTTGACTTGCATCATATGGAAAACATCGATACTCTTGCTATCTCAATTGCCAAACGCTGGAAAAAACTTGATATTATCGTTGCAAACGCAGGAATTCTTGGAACACTCTCACCAATAGCGCATATAGAAAACACGGTATTTGAAGATGTTTTTCAAATAAATCTTTTCAGCCAATGGCGCTTAATGAAAGCCGTTGAGCCTTTATTACGTGAATCTGATGCTGGACGAGCCATCCTGTTATCCTCAAGCGTTGCGCATGCTGCGCGCCCTTTCTGGGGAGCTTATGCAGCCTCTAAAGCGGCTTTAGAGGTGATTGCCCGTTGTTGGGCAGAAGAACTCAAACAAACCCCTATTAAGATTAATTGTGTCAACCCTGGTGCCACACGCACTGCCATGCGCGCTGAAGCTATGCCTGGTGAAGATCCACAAACTCTGCCTTCACCACAAGAGGTCGCAAAAAAGATCGTACATTTGTTATCACCTGATTTAAAGGAAACTGGAAAACTCTTTAATGTCCATAAAAATCGGTTTGTAAATTATCACATACCTGATTGATCATCATATGAGAAGTAAATCGTTTGACTCTCTCTTTTTTCTGTGCTCTTCGACAGAAGCATGAAGCACTTTATGATTCTTGGATAGCTTTAGCATCAGCCTTTTTCTCTTCTAAAGTAGCACGTTTATTATAAGCGATAAAACTACAGGGGAGAAAAATAATATAGCTAACAGCTGTAATCAATAAAGTTTCCCATGTGTAAGTCGCAAGAAAACCGACATAAATAACAATGACCAACATGCACGGTATAACGATATCGCGCCTTAAATTTTGATCAATTGTTTTTGCATTCCATACCGGTAAACGACTAATCAAAAGAAAAGCAATAATTACAGTATAAAGACTAAAAAATAATGCCCACCCCCAATTGGGAACCAAACCAAGAGTGCCTAAATAGGTAGGCAATAAAAGTAATAATGCTCCTGCTGGTGCTGGAACACCAACAAAATAACTTTTCTGCCACTTAGGTATATTGGGGTTATCTAACATCACATTAAAACGTGCTAATCGCAAACAACAAGCAACACAATAAACAAGAGCAGCAACCCAACCAATGTGATTTGCTTGATTCAAGATAAAAGAATAAACAATGAGTGCAGGGGTAACACCAAAATTTATAACATCAGCAAGAGAATCCATCTGTGCCCCAAAAGATGAACTACCATCTATTAAACGGGCAATGCGACCATCAGCACCATCTAAAACTGCGGCCAAAAGCACCATTAAAATAGCAGCTTCATAGCGATGTTCAAAAGCCAAACGAATACTGCTCATCCCTGCACAAATTGCTAAAATAGTAATGATATTGGGAATGACATACCGCATCGATGTAGGTGAACGCCGCCGATTTGCACCTTCATCATGCTGCCCCTCAGGATTGAATGAAGAAAATGGCGAAAAATTTTTCATTGTGAGTCCTAATCGTATCTGAAATCCGTTGTGGCACTCTTATCATCAAAAGAACCCAAAACTGTTTCTCCAGCAATTGCTGTCTGTCCAACTGCAACACGCACTTTCATTTCAGTTGGTATATAAATATCAAGGCGAGAACCAAAACGAATCAATCCAAATCGCTCACCAGTCATAACGGCATCATTTTCTTTTGACCAGCAAACAATCCGGCGTGCAACCATTCCCGCTATTTGTACGATACCGATTTTACCATGTTTGCTATCAATTACCATCCCATTACGCTCATTAAACTGACTAGCTTTATCAAAGTCAGCATTAGTAAATCGACCTGGCTGATAAACGATAGACTCTACTGTACCACTGATAGGAATACGATTAATATGGCATGAAAAAACATCCATAAAAATGGAAATACGGATCATTTCATCTTTCCCTAATCCTAATTCTTCAGGTGGAACACATGATTCCACAAATGAAATACGCCCATCTGCAGGCGACATAACCCAATTTGAATTCAAAGGGATCACACGATCTGGATCACGGAAAAAGTATACACACCACACCGTGAGAATGAGACCAAACCAAAACAACGGACTCCATATCCAACCAAGAATGAGCGAAATAACAAAAAACGCTACAATAAAAGGATAGCCTTCTTTATGAACCGATACAAAGCTATTATGGAAAGATTGCAGAATACTCATATAATTTCCTATTCATCGTAAACTTAAACAAGCAACAAATCTTTTTGTTCCTCTTGTGTCTTTTTATGTATTTAATCAATCACTCCATATAAAGATATAGATTACATTTTGCTCTATTTATTTTTTACGATTAACAACACTCATCTCATCTTCTTCACGCATTTTACGTAACTTTTCTTCAGCTTTCGTTGCTTCAAGCTGCTTATTCCACATTGAAGCATAGAGACCTTTCTTGCGTAAAAGCTCTGTATGCGTCCCATTTTCAATAATACGACCACTTTTAAGAACTAAAATTTCATCAGCATTGATAACAGTAGAAAGACGGTGAGCAATAATCAATGTTGTACGTCCACGGCTTACAATATCTAATGCTTGTTGAATTTCCTGTTCCGTCGCCGTATCAAGAGCCGCCGTTGCTTCATCTAGAATAAGAAGTGGGGGAGCTTTTAAAAGTGTCCGGGCAATAGCCACGCGTTGTTTTTCACCACCTGATAATTTGAGACCTCGCTCTCCTACCATAGACTGAAAACCTTCCGGTAAAATTTCAATAAATTTTGATATTTGTGCCATTTCAGCAGCTTTGCGCATCTCTTCATCTGTAGCACTTGGACGCCCATAGCAAATATTATAGGCAATTGTATCATTAAATAACACCGTATCTTGTGGGACCATGCCAATCGCTTCACGCAAACTCTTTTGTGTTACGTCACGAATATCCTGCCCGTCAATTGTGATAGAGCCCGCATCAACATCATAAAACCGAAAAAGCAACCGAGAAATAGTGGATTTACCGGCACCAGATGGACCAACAATGGCGACTGTTTTTCCTCCCGGAACTTTAAAATCAATATCTCTGAGAATCTGACGTCTCGAATCGTAGGAAAACTTTACCTGATGAAAACAAATGGTCCCATCACTTATCTCTAACGGTTTAGCATCCGATTTATCAACGATCTCCTTCTGAACATCTAAAAGATCAAACATTGCTTCAATATCCGTTAAACCTTGTCGAATATCACGATACATTGACCCAATAAAATTTAGTGGAATAGAAAGTTGCATTAAAAGCGCATTAATAAAAACAAAATCTCCTAAAGTTTGTGTCTTATAAAAAACTTCATAAGCTGACATCAGCATCATGATCGTCATTCCAATACCAAAGATAAGAGTCTGACCAAAATTAAGCCAGCTTAACGATGTCCAAATCTTCGTTGCGGCTTTTTCATAACCTACCATAGAAGCATCAAATCGATCGGCTTCTAGAGTTTCATTACCAAAATATTTGACCGTTTCAAAATTCAAAAGAGAATCAACAGCGCGAGTATTCGCCTCAGTATCCGCTGTATTCATTTTTTGTCGAATGCGAATACGCCAATCACTCGCCTTAATGGTAAATAAGATATATAATCCAACCGTTGCAACAACGATGAGAAGATAATGCCACCCATAACTTATGTAAAATACCAGTGCCGTTAATATAAATTCTAAAACTGTCGGTACTGTACTAAGAATTGAAAATCTTACAATCGCTTCAATTCCTTTTGTTCCACGCTCAATCACACGAGAAAGCCCACCTGTTCGGCGTTCCAAATGAAATCGCAAGGATAACTCATGCATATGTACAAAGGTTTTATAAGCTAATTGACGAACAGCGTATTGACCAACAGTGGCAAACAGGGAGTCGCGTAATTGATTTAATCCAGCCTGCATAATACGCGCGACATTGTATGCCAAAACGAGCATGATGGGAATAATCCAACTGGATGGGAACCATTCAGGTAGCTGAAAGCTTGAATCAAGCACATTCGTAGAATATTTAAATAAATACGGTACAGATATGAGAACGAGCTTAGCCAAAACAAGATAAAATATTGCCCATAGCACACGCATTTTTAGATCACGCCGACCTACCGGCCACATATAGGGCCATAAATTGTAAAGTGTGTGCAGAGTCTTCCCTGTATCTGATGATACAGTTTTTGTCATTTCATTGCGTTTCATAAAGTCCTTACTTCTCTATCATCCGCACAAACAGGCAAAATACCCTCTGTGGTTATTTATAGATTTATCTCTTTATTATACTTCCAATAAGCTATACCTACCCGTTTTTTGAAGTTAGACTGTTTTTGAAAAAGGAACAAGAAATAATCCACTATACAATTTATTATTTTGATCTGTATTTTCATACCACTCTGCTGCGAATAAACTTTCAACTTTTACATGTTTTTTTTCAATTCTGCCTGAAGCCACTTTTGTGTTTTACCAATCTCTTTAAGTCCATCATCAATAACTTCACCATTTTCTATTAAAATCGTCGATTTCTTTCCCTCTTCCTTTTTAATGACAGTGCAATCACCATTGGTTTCCAAACGAACAAAAGCAGCTTCATGTAAGTGACACCCTTTAAGACGTAACATCGTAATGAGATCATTAATATTGATCCCCAAGTTCTTAATCTTATCCATTTGGAAAACTCCATCTAAAACTAATGTGACATTCCGCCCTGCAATAAGACGACGAAAAAAAACTGAATAACGTGCAATAAAATTAAAAGATGTAATCAGGGTTTGCCAGATGAGTAAAACAAGCAATAATTGAATGCTACTAATATTCTGATTATAAATAACGCCTCCAATAATACCTCCCATAACAAAATTACTGACCAAATCAACTGGTGTCATTTGACTAAGACTCCCCCGCCCCGTCGTTCTTAAAATAAATAAGAAGGCAACAAGACCTACAGCCAGCTTAAGCGCGATATATCCATAATGATATAAAAATTCCATCATATTCTCCTTTTTTATGGAGCTGCTGGAATAGAGACATTAGTGTCGCTTTATTTCCCACACAGTTATGCGCTCACCACTCTGCGGATCCTTACTGTCTTTTAAAAGAACCCCCTCGGCTGCAAGCTCATCACGAATTGTATCCGCAGCTTCCCACTCTTTATTATGGATAAGTCTTAGTCTTTCGGCAATGCGCTGATCAATAAATTTTGTATCAAGGAAAGTTTTTCTTATAAATAATGGGCAATCTATTTCTTTAATCCATTCTTGTCTTAACAGTCCTAATAAATTCATTCCATTTACAAGAGCCAAAGCATTTCCTTCCTTATAAAATTTTCGCAAAAGAGTCAGTGCTTTTGGAGTATTAAGATCATCACTAAGTGCATCTATCAAAGTATCATCAATTGCTTCATTGTTTTTCATCTCACTCTTTTTGCTGCGAAGCCATTCATACCAACGATACAGTTCGCTGCTCGATTGTATTAAACGCTGCGCTGTCCAATTTAGTGGTTCACGATAATGCGTTTGCAACATCGAAAAACGCGCAGACAAACCAGCCCAATTTTGCTTCATTTCATCGGTTAAAATACCATTAAACTCCAAAAAATTATTCTCTAAAACAGAACGAATAGTTATGAAATTGCCAAAGCTTTTCGACATCTTTTTGCCTTCAACTTGTAAAAAACCATTATGCAGCCAAAAATTAGCCATTCGCTCCGTCCCAAAAGCTGAACAACTTTGTGCAATCTCATTTTCATGATGAGGAAAAATTAAATCAATTCCACCACCATGGATATCAAAAACATTGGCGGTCGGATCATCACAGGTTAAACCACCGCCATAGGGCGCTAATAACTTTGCCATTGACATTGCAGAACATTCAATATGCCAACCTGGACGACCTAAAACAGGAATTCCGCCCGGTGATTCCCAACCTGGTTCTCCTTCCACAGAAGGCTTCCATAAAACAAAATCCATCTCTTCCCTTTTATAAGCAGCAACATCGATACGCGCCCCCGCCCTCATTTCATCTAAAGAACGATTTGCAAATGCCCCATAATGGGGAGGATTTTTTATGCTACTTACAGAAAACAATATATGGTTTTCCGCTTTATAAGCGTGCCCCTTTTCAAGCAATCTTTCAATTAAAGAGCGCATTTCCTCTAAATGCTCGGTTGCGCGCGGCTGGCTGGTTGGCAAAAGACAACCAAGTGCTATTGTATCTTGCTGAAACTGAGAATATGTACGTTCTGTTAATTGACGAATAGCATCATTCAATGACAAGTTTGGATATTCGCAAGCTGCGCGTGCATTAATTTTATCATCAACATCTGTAATATTACGTGCATATAGAACATGCTCATTACCATAAACATGACGCAATAAACGAAATAAAATATCAAAAACAATGACAGGGCGTGCATTTCCTATATGCGCATAATCATAAACTGTCGGACCACAAACATAAAGACGTACTCTTGTCGCATCTATTGGTGTAAAATTTTCTTTTTTACGTGTCAGCGTATTATAAAATCGCAACTCTTTCATTTATTGACTCCATGGACGATATTATGCACCGATCCTTTTAGATGTATCTTATCTCAAATTATTGTATTACGCTGTTTAGGCTAAAAACTTTTATCTTATAGTAAATTCTTCTTACCATTTTCCCATTATATTCACGGCTGTATCCATCATTTATCATAAAAATAATCTATTTTATTTGATTGGACAAAAGCGTTCTATCATTAGAAATGCTTTCCCTCCTTAAAGAAAACGAGCTTAGAAAAAATTCTATAGGTAATACAATATAAATCTATGTGAAAAATAGATAGTTTGCAGAAAGAAAATCTTAAATTTTAAACTACACAAAGCTTCATCAGTATTTTCAATATTCCACAATGGGTTCCTTACTGCCTCTTACGCCCTATATTTTATAATAAATAATTGAGAATAATGTAGCAATTAACTCTATTTTTTACACCGTTCTCATGACAAAATTACTTTATCTTACAGAGTTTTATTCAAAGAAAGCAATAAAAATAATGCGTAATAGATTGATGAACATCATTATTTTAATATTTCTTGTCATTTCAATGCCAACCTTTGCACAACAATCTCCACCTTATGAAAAAAAATTACTCCGACTAGCAGAAATTTTGGGATCATTGCATTCTCTCCAAAATCTTTGCGAGCCTCCAACAAACCAATGGTATGACTATATGAATGCACTGATTGAAGCAGAACACCCCATTCCACAAAGACGTGCTTATTTTTATGAAGCGTTTAATGAAGCGTATCGTGCTTTCTCAGAAAATTATCATCATTGTACACAAGAAGCCATTGAAGCCAATCAAAGATACATTGAGGAAGGAAGAATTTTATCTGAAAACCTCCTCATGCATTATAAATAATTAATCTATACAAAAAGTATCTCTCTCAATTTTAGCAGTATCAATGATACTCCTTTCACAAATGCGGGGAGCAATAAACCAGCTCTGAAAATAGAGAGACGTTTAAAGAATAATGTCTCGATACGCTTTTATTCGTATGAGCGCCTTTTTCCCCATACAAAATCGCTCTTTGGCTTCCTCCCCACACCTCAAAGGACGAAGATTTTTAACTAAATTTGCTCTGTAAATAATCTAGGTTCTTGTTGAACAAGGTTCCTCTTGGCTTCTAACGCATGTAATTTGCTGCATAGTTTCTACAAACAAGCCTAAGAATATTCACCACGCATTAAAAAAACACTTATGTATCAAAGAGGCTGACATACCCTATATCACCACTCTAAAGGATGGTATTTTACGGCATACTTATAATTTTAATCTGTTTACACCAAAGTTTCCATAAATTTAACAGGCTCTCCTTGTGAAGGTGTGACAATTTCACCTTCCCACATAACGCGCATACCACGGATAATAGTCCCAACAGGCCAACCTTTAACTTTTTGACCATCATAAGGTGTCCAACCGGCGCGAGAACCAATTAAGCTATTCGTAATAATTTCTTCTCTCTTAAGATCAACAATGGTTAAATCAGCATCAAACCCAACAGCAATGCGCCCTTTACAGCTTATACCAAAAATACGACTAGGGCCATGTGAAGTGAGATCAACAAAACGTTCAAGAGATATTTTTCCTGCATTCACATGTGTCAACATAATTGCTGCTGTTGTTTGCACGCCTGTCATACCTGAAGGTGAAGAGGGATAAGGTTGAAGTTTTTCTTCAAGAGTATGAGGCGCATGATCTGAGCCTAAGACATCAATTATTCCTTGTTGAACACCGTACCAAAGAGCTTCACGGTGGCGCAATTCACGAATAGGCGGATTCATCTGAATTAATGTACCAAACTTCTTATAATCATCAGCCGTGAGTGTCAAATGATGTTGTGTCACTTCAATTGTTGCAACATCCTTATGTTTTTTTAGAAAATCAATTTCTTCTTCTGTCGAAAGATGTAACACATGAATGCGAGCCTTCGTCTCATGAGCAATTTTTACCAAACGCTGCGTACATTTTAATGCCGCAACTTCATCACGCCAAATCGGATGTGACGATGCATCACCTTCAATACGCAATATTTTACGCTCTTTGAGCCTCGCCTCATCTTCAGAATGAAAAGCCGCACGACGGCGTGTATTCTTCAAAATAAGGCGTACACTTTCATCATCATCAACCAAAAGATCACCGGTAGAGGACCCCATAAAGACTTTAATTCCAGCCGCACCAGGAAGTCTTTCTAATTCAGACAATTCATGAGCATTTTCACGCGTTCCTCCAACCCAAAATGCAAAATCACAATGCATTCGATGAAATGCGCGTTGAACCTTATCGCTTAATGTTTCTTCTGATGTTGTCAATGGACTGGTATTAGGCATTTCAAAAACTGCCGTAACCCCCCCTAACACAGCAGAATACGAGCCACTTTCCAAATCCTCCTTATATTCATTTCCTGGTTCACGAAAATGCACTTGGCTATCAATAATTCCTGGTAAAATATGAAGCCCCGTACAATCAATGACCTCACTAGCCGATGCACATGTAAGATCGCCTATTTCAGCAATACGACCATTTGTAATACCAATATCACGCTTGCTTCTTCCATCATGATTCACAAGTGTTGCACCTTTAAAAATTGTATCAAATGTTTTAAACATAACCACGCTCCTTACATATTGCTCACTTATCGATTATGTAACTTTGAGCAGAAAGGCAAGAACCATGATTAAAAAACAAAATGCCATTTGCTTAAAAAACCGCGGGCTTATTCAAATTACAGGCGAAGAAGCAACAGATTTTCTACAATCCCTGATCACGACAGATGTAAAAAAAATCAGTCCACAGGAACTTTTCCCTGGAGCCCTTTTATCCCCACAAGGAAAGGTTCTTGCTGATTTTCTTATCGGAAAAAAAGAAGATGGTTACCTGATTGATATCAGGATGCCTTTAGCTGATACGCTCCATAAGCGTCTGTTGCTCTATAAGCTGCGCAAAAAAGTAGAAATTACACAACCATTCCAAGAGCTTGTTACAGTTTCTTTGAATAATGAATCAGATTCTTTAAATTTTGATTCAAGTTTTGTTGATAAACGCTTCCCACAACAAGAAAAAATAATACGAATCTATAGCAAAAAACCTTTTTTAACTTCAGAATATCATGACACATGGAATCAATTGCGTATCCGTTATGCAATTGCGGAAAGTGGTCAAGACTATGAAGTTGGCAAAGTCTTTCCTCATGATATTAATTACGATCAAATCAATGGACTTGCATTCAATAAAGGATGTTATATTGGACAAGAAATTGTTTCACGAATGCACCACCGCCGTGCAGCACGTCGCCGTATTTTTATTGTAAAAGGCCAGTGTGAATTAACCCCTCAATCTAGCATTGAAGCAGAAACAAAAGTAATTGGCTACTTGGGAACATGTGTAGAAAATGAGGCTCTTGCTTTAATGCGTATTGACCACGTCAAAGATGCTATGGATCATAACATCCCCTTTACTGTAAAAAACATTCCTGTCACTATAAGCATTGCTGAAAATATGAATTTTACCTTTCCTGAAAATACTATAGAAAACACTCATGGCTAAAGCTGAATTATTAAAAAATGGAGAAGCCCGCGCTTGGCAAAGAATGCTCTCTGGAAGGCGACTTGATCTTCTCAACCCTTCTCCTTTTGATGTTGAAATTGAAGATATTGCCCATGGACTTTCTCGCGTGGCACGTTGGAACGGTCAAACACGAGGAGAGCATGCCTATTCTGTTGCACAACATTCACTTTTGGTTGAACAAATATTTCAAAAACTTTTTCCACAATCGGGAAGCAACGAATGTCTTTATGCCCTTCTTCATGATGCTCCAGAATATGTCATCGGCGATATGATTTCCCCTTTTAAAGCTGTCATAGGAAAACAATATGAACGCGTTGAAAAACGCATCCAAGATGCTATCCACATGCGCTTTTCTCTTCCCGTTGATCTTTCTCAAAAACTTTTAAAAAAAATTAAACAAGCCGACCGTATTGCTGCCTATTATGAAGCGATTACGCTTGCTGGATTTAATACAGAAGAAGCCCTTCGCTATTTTGGCTCTCCCAATAATATTCTACCCGATGATCTTAATTTATCCCCCTATTCTACACAACACATTGAAAACGCATTTTTAACGCGCTTTAATGACTTGGATGCCCAAAGATTATAGACTCTTCGCATTGTTGATTCCTTGTCATTACAGAATCATCACACTGACTTATAATAATAATTCATTGTTTTTTCATTTTGAATGAGAGCTCCTAATATCGTAAGCTTCACTCATTTCAAATCTGTTTATATTGAATCAATCAAAATCATTCTCTTGCACACCACAAGTGGGGCTGGCGTGTAGATAAAACTTTTTAAAGAAAGAATTAAAATGCTTCTTATGAACCATCTCAAGTGCTAAGCGCTGTCGCAACATTGAAAATTGGCAAAGTGCGTGATGATGCCGGCTTGCTCTCTTATGAAGCGTAAAGACGGGAGTGCTCTATAAATTTTATACACTTCATAAGGGACTTACCACTATACTATTCACGAACGCCGTCGCGAAATAGGATTGGGTACCTTAAGAAAGCTTTCTTTAAAAAAGCACGTGAATTAGCGACCCAATGGCGTTCTGTTTTGCATGAGAGGCGTGACTTCATTAAAGAAATGGAAAAAATCACAGTTCAAATTGCATACAAAATATATTAAAAATGCACATTCATTATCAAAATAACAAATGTTCTCTTGTCAAACCTTTCATCTTAAACTGAAGTTTATTTTAGTTTATAAACTTCATTATCCGCTGGGAAAGAACGAGATGTGACATCCTCTGCATAATTCTTTATTGCAGTTTCCATGGCTTGTTCAAGGTCTCCATAACGGCGTACAAATTTTGGCACATGAGAACCATAGCCCAACATATCTTCCATAACCAATACTTGCCCATCACATTGATTGGACGCCCCTATACCGATCGTAGGGATAGAAAGCTTATCTGTCAGTTTCACCGCTAAAGGTTCGACCATTGCTTCTAAAACAACAGCAAAAGCACCTGCCTCTTCAATCGCTGCTCCATCTGCTTCAATTCTTTGCCAATCATTCTCCTTGCGTCCTTGTGTTTTAAAACCACCAAAACGATTCATTGCTTGGGGTGTAAGACCGATATGCCCCATCACTGGAATGCCACGTTTACACAAAAAATCTATTGTTTCGGCTATATAAACGCCCCCTTCAAGCTTAACTGCACCACACCCCGTTTGTGCAAGAATGCGCGATGCATTTAAAAAAGCTTGCTCTGGACTTTCCTCATAAGAACCAAAAGGCATATCAATAACAACAAGAGCTTTTTGAGATCCACGCACCACGGCTTTCCCGTGTGAAATCATCATATCTAAATTAACAGGAAGCGTTGTCTCAAACCCATACACAACCATCCCAACGCTATCACCAACCAAAAGGATATCGCAATATGGATCAGCAATCCGCGCAGTATAAGCTTGATAAGCTGTTAAAGAAACAATTGGCTGTTGTCCCTTTCTTGCACGTATTTCGGAAGATGTTATACGCTTTACGGTTTTATGTACACTCATTTTCCACTCTTCTCTTGCAATATATATTGATCAATCAGCCTTACCTCACCAAAGCGGACAGTAAGGAGTAAAACCGCCGGTTTATTCAATGTTCCTTTAACCACGCATAAAGTTTCCATATCCCGTAAATCTATCGCTTCAATGATTGCACGCGTTTCTTGTTGTAAAATATCACGAACAGTTTTGCATAATTTATCAACCGACCGTTCACCTTCATGATAAAGCTTTTCAGCAGCTTTTCCACTTTCAGGAATAATTTTGGCAGCTTTACGATCTTCTAATGTTAAAAGCTGATTGCGTGAAGAACAAGCTACACCATCTGACTCCCGTAGAATAGGAACTCCAACGATTTCAATAGGAAAAGCCAAATCTTCAACCATACGCCGAATAATTAAAATTTGTTGAAAATCCTTTTCCCCAAAAAAAGCCTTATCTGGTTGGACAATGTTAAAAAGTTTAGCAACAACGCTTGTTACACCACAAAAATGCCCCGGACGTAATTTTCCCATCAAAATACGTGATAATTTTTTCACTTGTACAATTGTATCATTCCCCAGTGGCCACATTTCATCTACAGAAGGAGCAAAAACACATTCAACACCTGCTTCTTTTAACAAAGCACAATCGCCCTTCAAATCTCTTGGATATTGAGAAAAATCTTCATGAGGTCCAAATTGCTTTGGATTGACAAAAATAGAAACCACTACGCGATCACACATTGCTCTTGCATACTGTACTAATGCAAGATGGCCATCATGCAATGCCCCCATTGTTGGAACAAAACCAATCGAAAAACCTAAACGTCGTTCCTCTGAAGTATATTGGCGGACTTCAGCAATTGTCTTTAAAATTCTCATTTTCCCATTCAATTATCATCAGATCAACCAATTAATGCCTGTACACCAAATTGGCGCTCAAACAATTGTATCAAATTCATGCGCACTGACGGCTGCTTTATATCTCGTGGCTCCCAGACATGACGCATAAGAAAAAAACCCGTCAGTATAAAACCATTTATTATGTCACTAAAATCAGCAGGACGAGTCGTTCTTTGTACAAGAAACTGTGGTAGAATGAGAAGCTTTTTTTTCCAAGGTTCCCCTGCTTCTTCACAGACAGCCCGTCCAGATTTTGGTGATACGTAATGAAGCCTTTCCTGACGACCTGTTGCAGCACAACAAGATAAATCAAGACCAAAACCAAGTTCTTCAAGAAGCCGCATTTCAAAACGTACAAGCAATTCTGCATTTACAAATGGTTCATCAAAATTCTGCATAAAAAGGTGTAAAATATCATATAAAATGGGGTGTGGATCACGTTCGGGAAGAAGCCGCAAATGAAAAGCTATCAATTGCAAAGCATAAAGTGCTTCTGGTAGACAGATTAATCGTGCCGCATGTAAATCAAGAGCTTCAAGCCGAAAAAGTCCCAAATGTTCGTCTAAACGAGCCCACCATTCAGCCTCCACAAAATTTCCAGGTTGAAGAAGAGCTGCCATACGACGCGACCGCCCCCCTTTTACCACTCCCATATAACGACCATGTTCACGTGTCATAATCTCAAGAATAACACTTGTTTCACCATATTGGCGCGTACCAAGAATAACGGCTTGTTCTTTCCACTTCATTTTACTTTAATTATTTTTTAAAAATCTTATTTTAAAAAATCCAATCCCATTTCGCGATAACGTTCTGGATCGGTATCCCAATTATCGCGCACTTTCACAAAGAGAAAAAGATGAACCTTTTGATCCATAATTTCCATGAGTTCTTTACGTGCTGCTTGTCCAATCGCTTTAATTGTATCGCCTTTTGCTCCTAAGACAATTTTTTTCTGACTCTCACGCTCGACATAAATAACTTGATTAATTTTAACGGAACCATCTGAACGCTCTTCCCAGCTTTCTGTTTCAACCGTTGAGGAATAAGGAAGTTCATCATGAAGACGAAGAAAAAGTTTTTCACGCGTAATTTCAGCAGCAAGATGACGCATGGGCATATCAGAAATTTGATCTTCCGGATAATACCATGGCCCCTCCTGCATCATATTACTCAACGCATGAAGTAAATCCTTGCAACCAGAACCGTTTAGAGCAGAAATCATAAATGTTTGCGCAAACTTTACACGTTCATTTATTTTAGTGGTTAACGCTAGAAGAGATGATTTAACAACTGTATCAACCTTATTAAGAACAAGAACTTTTTCTTGTTTCAGATTGTTTACAATATCTAACATCATATCAACTTCATCCGAAAGACCATTTTGAGCGTCGATTAAAACGAGTAGAACATCAGCGCTCTTAGCCCCTCCCCAAGCAGCAGAGACCATGGCTCGTTCTAAGCGCTTATGGGGACGAAAAACACCCGGTGTATCGACCAACACAATTTGCACATCATCATGAATGACAATACCGCGGATTAAAGTTCGTGTTGTTTGTACCTTATGCGTTACAATTGAAACCTTTGTTCCAACCAATTGATTAACCAGTGTCGATTTACCGGCATTAGGCATCCCAATAAGCACAACAAACCCAGAACGCGTTTTCATAACGTCACTCATGATCATTTTTTCCCACTGTTTTCCATACACCCTCTCGTCGCAAAATTTTTTCAGCTGCCATTCTTTCGGCATATCTTTTGGAGCTTCCCTGCCCAATCTCTGAAGCAAACCCAGAAATACTGACCTCTACCATAAAAACAGGATCGTGATCGGGACCTGAACGTTTGATAACCTGATAATGTGGTTGTGCATTGCCTTGGATATGCGCCCATTCTTGTAATTCTGTCTTGGCATCACGTCGACCAGCATCCATTTTCTTTGCCCGACTTTGCCAATATTTTTGAATAAAAGGGCGAACGCTTTCCAATCCTCCATCGAGATATATCACGGCAATCAAAGCTTCCACGACATCTGCATGCATATTGATAAGTCGACGCCCCTCGAAATTTTTCATCTCAAAACCAACACGAATCATATCAGGAAGCCTCATTTCACGCGCAATATCAGCACATGTCTGCGCATTAACAAGATGATTCAAACGGACTGATAATTCACCTTCACTTGCCTGAGGAAAAAGTTGATACAGCATTTCCGCAATCAAAAGCCCTAAAACCCGATCCCCTAAAAACTCTAGTCGTTCATAATTTCCCTGTTCCGAATCTTGTACACTCGAATGTGTTAATGCCTTCGTTAACCTCTCTTCATCTTTAAAACGATGCCCCGTCAGCTTGAAAAGCTGATCAATCATGAGACGTTTCATCGTTGTTTCCTTGCTTGATAAGCGGCAAATCATGAACCGTATTTATGAAAGAAAACAAACGTTTCCAACGCACATCAAATGGCCAGCGCCAAATCTGCCAAGCACTTGAACCGTTACTGATAGAAAAGAAAATGACGCTCGCGCGACCAATAAGATTTTCTTCTGGAACATAGCCTACATCTAAACGACTATCATCTGAATTGTCGCGGTTATCTCCCATCATAAAGTAATGTCCTTGAGGAACTTCAAAAACTTTTGTATCATCAACTTTCGGGATGAAAGCTAAATCAAGTGTATCATAACTGACACCGTTAGGCATTGTCTCGCGATAAACCTCAACAGGATAGTTAACCTCTGTTATATCAGAATTATTAATCTCCCCCATAAAGTGACGTGAAACAGCCTCATCATTAATATAAAGAACACTTTGACGGACTTGTATACGATCACCTGGTAGCCCAACAACGCGTTTTATATAATCAATCTTCGGATTACTTGGTAAGCGAAAAACGACCACATCTCCACGTTGAGGTTGAGATGCCCAAATCCGTCCAGAAAAAAGAGGGGGAGAAAAGGGGATGGAAAAATGAGAATACCCATATGCATACTTAGAAACAAACAGATAATCTCCCACCAACAAAGTAGGACGCATTGAACCGGAAGGAATACTAAACGGCTGGAAAAAAAGTGTCCGAATAAACGCTGCTAAAAGCAGAGCCTGTACTAAAACAGAAATAAATTCACGAATCCCACCTTTTTTTTCTTTTTTATGCACTTTATCTTTTTGGATCATCACCAACTGCCTTCTCATCACAGATATAATTTTTTTTCATCATAATATTCAAATAACAAAAGCACAATCTCTCACGCCATCTATCCACGTGGAAGTGCTTCGATAATAATAAATGCCTGTGCCCAAGGAAAATCATCTGTTATGCTAAGATGAATAACTGCATCATGATGAGGAGGTAATAACTTTTGAAGTTGCATTTGCGCACGATTTGTTAATTGCATTATTGGTTTACCAGATGGCAAATTAACTACCCCCATGTCTTTCCAATTGATACCACAAGCGATTCCCGTTCCTAAGGCTTTAGCACATGCTTCTTTAGCAGCAAATCTTTTTGCATAGGAAGAGGAGCTTTTTTTGAGATTTTCAGATCTATTTTTTTCAATATCCGTAAAAATACGTTGGATAAAACGCTCACCATAACGAACCAACATTTTCTCAATACGTCGTATATCAACCAGATCATTTCCAAGACCAATAATCATAAGATATTAACCCGATCTTTCTCAAATTTATTTCTGTTTTAATACAGGCGATGAACGCTTCTTGAAACGCCTTTTTTTTATAATCTTTTGATATCGCTTTTGTTTAAAACGAACCGTTGCTCTGTAAACACCTATATAAGATAAACCACCAAAAACAATACCTAAAAGAGTTCCACCTAAAATCATAGGACTCATAATTGTGTCCCATGCGCCTTTAAAGAGGAGAGAGAGATTTGACAATGTCAAACCATTAAATAGAGCACGAATTTGCGAAAGAGAAATCTCTTTGACATCGCTAAAAAGTGATAAACAAAAGTACCCTACTTTATAATCAGCCATGATAATCAATAAAAATGTGAGTGGATTAGAAAAAATCGTCCCAATGATTGCGGCAGCAAAGTTTGCACGCAAAAGCCAAGAAAAAAATATTGCCAAAATAATATGCAGCCCAAAGAAAGGGGAACAAGCTAAAAAAATGCCAACAGCAACCCCTAATGCTACTTCATGCGGTGTTGCTGATATACGCAAAATACGTTTATATATGTAGCAAAATGAGCGAGAAAATGAACGACGTGGCCATAACCAAAGTCGAATACGCGTTACAAAATCTATTGGTTCTCGACGACGAAAAAGCATATGACTCTCAATATACATCTTTTGATAATGAAATAACCTATATCATCCAAATTAATCTTTTTAAGCTTTTGCACAAAAAAAAATAGAAAGACAATTAAATATTTCGACTGCCTGGTTTAATCGCTGGAAGAACAGAAAGCTCTGCAGGAAGAGCATCACTAGCATAAGAGGTTATCTCGTATTCAGCAAGCGCAATCAATGGAACTCCAACATTGACCTTACCACCAGAACGATCAAGAATACATGCACTGGCCAATACCTCTGCTCCTGCTGCAACAAGCGCTTCAACAGTCTCACGAATGGAAAGACCCGTTGTCACAATATCTTCAACAATAACAACCCGTGCACCCTTCTTGATTTCAAAACGACGCAATTCAAAGATGCCATTTACACGCTCTACCCAAAGAGAAGGAACACCAAGGTGACGTGAAGTTTCATAGGAAGGAATAAGACCGCCAATTGCGGGCCCAACAACATAATCAATTTTTTCCTCGATAGATTTTTTGATTTTTTCAGCCAATCCACGACATAACTTTTCTGTCAAGTCAGCATGCATGAATACTTTCGCTTTTTGCATATAAGTCGCACTATGGCGCCCCGATGTTAAAATAAAATGCCCTTCTAGAATAGCATCTGCTTGTTTAAAAATATCAATGACATCTTGTGTATTCATTGCTAAATCTTTCTTTTTATCCATGAACCCGCCGTACTGTACTTACTGAACCTGCCCTTTTTAATTGAGAAAAAATACGATTCAAATGTTTTAAATCCCACACTTCCAAATCAATCATAATTTCTGTAAAATCTGGTGCTGTACGGATAAAAGATAAATTTTGGATATTGGCATCGTTAGCAGAAATTATTTGTGTAATTTCAGCCAAAGAACCAGGACTATTTACAACCAAAATATTCATCCGTGCAGGAAAACGTTCATTCATTTGGGCATCAATATCCCAGCGAACATCAATCCATCGTTCTGGCTGATCATCATACGCCATCAAAGCTGAAGACTGTATTGGATAAATAACGATCCCAGCTCCTGGCTGCATAATACCAACAATCCGATCTCCAGGTACTGCTCCTTCCGGTGAAAAACGTACGGGTATATCTCCATGGGTTCCTCTAATAGGCAATGCTTTAGATTGATGATTCTCGACCTTTGCATTCTTTTCATTTTCTGGAACTTTAAAAATCATACCTTGAGCATTTTCAATATTAAACCAACCTTCTTCCCCAGGCCTAAAAGATGACTTTTGTACCACACGGTGATCTTGATAATCAGGATAAACCGCTTTAATCACATCAGCGGAAAACAGCTCTCCACGCCCAACAGCAGCCAATACATCCTCTACATCTTTACGTGCTAAACGTGGCAAAACTTTCTTCAAAAGGTCTTTTGAAAATTGCTTTCCCATATATTCAAATGAACGCTCGAGAATACGATATCCTAAACCCGAATATTGTTTACGTACCGCTGCACGACTTGCTCGTCGAATAGCTGAACGTGCTTTACCTGTGACAACAAGAAATTCCCATGCTGCTGGCGGAATTTGAGCGTGTGAGCGAATAATATCAACCTCATCACCATTTTTTAATTTGGTCATTAAAGGCATAATACGACCATTGATTTTTACACCCACACAAGAATCACCGATGTCTGTATGGACGGCATAAGCAAAATCAATAGGCGTAGCTCCTTTAGGAAAAGCAATTAATCGACCTTTCGGCGTAAAACAAAAAACTTGGTCTTGAAAAAGCTCAAGTTTTGTATGTTCTAAAAACTCTTCTGGATTATCTCCATCAGACAAAGATTGTATCGTTTGACGCAACCATGCATAGGCATTCGTTTCACTTGATAACTTCACAGTCGAATAATTGGAACCGCGCTCTTTATATATGGAATGAGCAGCAACCCCATATTCAGCAACTTCATCCATAGCAGCCGTTCTAATTTGCAACTCAACACGTTGTCTTGAAGGGCCAACAATTGTTGTATGAATAGAACGATAATCATTTTGCTTTGGTATAGAGATATAATCTTTGAAACGACCAGGAACCATTGGCCATGTCGTATGAATGACACCAAGAGCACGATAACAATCATTCACGGACTCAACAATCACACGAAATCCAAAAATATCCGATAATTGTTCAAAAGATAATGCTTTACTTTCCATTTTGCGAAAGACTGAATAAGATTTTTTCTGACGGCTTTTAACATCTGCTTTAATGCCATGCTCCAAAAAAAGTTTTGTCAATTCATTTTCAATTGTGGAAAGCAAATCACGGTTGTGTTTCAATAATTCAGAAAGTCGATTGGTAATCGTACGATAACCTTCTGGATTTAAATAAAAGAAAGAGAGATCCTCTAATTCCTCACGCATATCCTGCATACCCATACGGCCTGCAAGTGGCGCATAGATATCCATCGTCTCTTCAGCAATTCGCCGACGTTTATCATCACGCATAACACCAAGGGTACGCATATTATGAAGACGGTCAGCAAGTTTGACTAAAAGAACACGAACATCATCAGAAATAGCAATAAGAAGTTTACGAAGATTTTCTGCCTGTACGGCTTTCTTTGATACAAGATCAAGCTTATTAAGCTTTGTAAGCCCTTCAACCAACTTCCCAATTTCAGAACCAAAAAGCTGATCAATTTCTGCTCGTGTAGCGCTTGTATCTTCAATTGTATCATGCAAAAGAGCAACAGCAATCGTTGCCTCGTCCAACCGCATATCTGTCAAAATAGCAGCAACTTCTAAAGGATGAGAAAAATAAAGATCACCTGACGCACGCTTTTGATGCGCATGCTTTTTCATTGCATAATCATAGGCCCTGTTTAAAAGAGCCTCATCTACGTCAGACTTGTAACGTTGAACACGTCCAACAAGCTCACACTGACGCATCATACGAGCATATCCTTTATCTTTTCACACCCCTAATCTTTATTGAACACGTCCTATTAATAAAAGACACGAAAAATAATTGCTCCTCACATGACAAAGTATCTTTACTCCTGTAACATAAATTGCTGCAATTAATAATCGTCACTTTTTTCTGGAACAACCAAACCTTCAATACCCGCTAAAAGCTCTTCTTCTGACATATGATCAAATGAAGTACCTTCTTCTTGCGATGACGTATTAAAAACACTTTCAGCTTCACCTGAATGGGTAATAAATTCACTTGCCATTTCTGGCTCATCTACTTCCACATGCTTTTGCAGCGAATGAATAAGGTCTTCCTTTAAATCAGCAGGCGACAATGTTTCTTCTGCTATTTCACGCAAAGCAACAACTGGATTTTTATCATTATCGCGATCAACCGTAATCTGCGCTCCTTGTGAAATCTGACGCGCCCGATGACCTGCTAAAAGTACCAACTCAAAGCGGTTGTCAACTTTATCAATACAATCTTCTACCGTTACGCGGGCCATTTATGCCTCTTTCTCAAATAAAAAAATTTAATAGCGGATAAAGGAGTATATACAATAATCAAAATAAAACACAAGAAAAACAACACAAACTTTTATATTTTTTGATTAAAGAACTTATTTAAGAAAATTCTTGGAAAATTTATAAAAATGTATAACCTATTCATGCTCGTTATCAAAGTTTCTCTTAAAAGCATTCCAATAGATTGACTTCAAACAAAGGACGGTCTTTCTTGACAAAATACTTGTCTGGAGTATTCATCCTTTTAAAAGGAATACCAGCTATTTAAAATCCTTTGCAATAACGGCAGCCTTACGCATACTTTTTATGATAATATCTTTATCTAAAGAGAAAACTTTTTTTCTTTGAACATCATGTGTATTGCACTCTTATTCATCGAATAAATTACTGAAAGATGACCTCTTACACAATAATTAGCAATAAGTTTATATTAAACTTTCTTCTAAAAAAGTTTATTTATATTCATTATAGATTGTTTATCAAAACATAACCCGTCATATACGCTATAAAAGACTCAAAAAAATAGAAAAACGATTGATGCCTAACACCATGAATAGCCAATTAACATCACTTTGCCCAGAACCACCCCAAAATTGCAATTTATGTCCTAGGCTTCATCAATTTATCGCTGGCTGGCGTGTAAAAGAACCAAGTTGGTATAACGCACCGGTGCGCCCATTCTTTCCTCATAAAGGGCCAGACACAACACGCCTTCTTATTGTTGGGCTTGCTCCTGGATTGCGCGGAGCAAATCGAACTGGACGTCCATTTACTGGTGATTATGCTGGGCACTTACTTTATTCAACTTTAAAAAAGTTTGGTTTTGCCCAAGGAACCTTTGAAGAAAGAGCAGACGATACTCTTGAACTTATTGATGCAGCAATCGTTAACTCTGTTCGTTGCGTTCCACCAGAAAATAAACCCACCGGTGCAGAAATTAACACGTGCCGCTATTTCTTTTCACCTCTTTTAACAAATCTTCCCAAACTTAAAGCCGTTATTACCTTAGGCACCATTGCGCACCATTCAACGATACGTGCCCTTAATGCAAAAGTTTTATCTCACCCTTTTGGACATGGTGAAATCAATAACATCGGCAGATTACGCATCTTTTCGAGCTATCACTGTTCTCGTTATAATACAAATACTGGGCGCTTGACAGACGCCATGTTTCACCAAATCTTTCAAGCAGCAAAAACATACTTAGATCAATGCTAAAACTGTTTTAAAAAGTGCTATAAATAAAGAATATCGAAATTGCATCCATCATCCATATCTTTTTAAAAGTCTTGCTTTTTCACGTCCCCAATCACGTTTTTTTTCCGTTTCGCGCTTATCATGAAGCTTTTTCCCCCGCGCTAGAGCGATCTCCAACTTAACGCGCCCTCGTTCATTAAAATAAAGTTTGAGAGGAACAAGTGTCATTCCTTCACGAGACGTTGCATTAAAAAAACGTGCCATCTCACGTTTTGAAAGTAATAATTTGCGCAAACGTCGTGGTTCATGATTAAAACGATTAGCCTGCGTATATTCAGGAATATAGCTGTTTACTAACCATAATTCCCCATTCTCAAAACTCGCATAGCTTTCAGCAATATTGGCATGATTAGAACGTAAGGACTTCACTTCCGCTCCCTGAAGGACAAGACCAGCCTCGAGATTATTAAGGATTTCAAAATTAAAACGTGCTTTACGATTGTCAGCAATTATTTTCCGTACGGGCGCGTTCTTTTTTTTATTCATGGCTTTGTCAATATCATTTTATGCTTTTAAAAGACCAGCATGACTGAGGGCTGCATCAATAATCTTCTTTGTTCTTTCTGTTAATGGAACAATAGGAGAACGCACAGTATCACCACAAAATCCTAATTTTGCAGCAGCATATTTAATACCTGCCGGACTAGGTTCAATAAACACAGCACGATTAAGAGGCATCAAGCGATCATTTAATTCTCGTGCTGTTTTATAATCACCACGAAAACAAGCTGCTTGAAGTTCTGCACAAAGCTTCGGAGCAACATTGGAGGAAACTGAAATACACCCCATACCTCCATGTGCATTAAAACCTAACGCCGTACAATCATCACCGGAAAGCTGCACAAAATCTTTTCCACACTTTTCACTTTGTTCACTAACGCGCTCAATTCTGCTCGTTGCATCCTTAACACCAATGATATTGTTAAAATCTTGATAAAGGTCTTTCATCGTTTCTACAGCCATATCGATAATAGAACGACCAGGAATATTATAAATTATAATCGGAATAGAAACAGCTTTGGCAATGGAAGAAAAATGCTTGTATAAACCAGATTGATTTGGTTTATTATAATAGGGAGTGACAACCAAAACTGCATCTGCACCAGCTTTTTGCGCGTATTGTGCAAGCTCTACAGCCTCGCTTGTGCTATTTGATCCCGCTCCAGCAACAACAGGAACACGCTTTGCAACCTGCTCAACACACAATTCTATAATCCGCTTATGTTCTTCATGACTTAACGTTGCTGATTCACCTGTTGTCCCAACAGGGCTTACACCGTTAATCCCTTGTGTGATCTGCCATTCAACAAAATCACAAAACGCCTTCTCATCAATTGCGCCCTTGTTATCAAACGGTGTGATAAGCGCAGTTATAGCTCCCTTGAGCATGATAAACTCCCTATAATGTTTGCTTTTATTTTTTTATAATCGCCTTTTATAAATTTTAAATAGAGCATAATCTTGCTCTATCATTGAAGCAAGATGAATTTCAAAAAAAGCCCTCATAAGATGAAAATGCCCCTCCTTAAATGTTGAACAGTTCTTTAAAATAAGCCGTCTATATTAACGCGTTTTTCACGCTTGTGTCCTATAAATCCTTAAGTTTTTACAAAAAGCAAGGTCTCAAGGTCTTTTCTCTATGCGTGTATTCTCCACCTCTCTTTTCGTATCAACCTTTACTGCACTTATACTGGCAATAAGAATTTTATTTTCAAGTGCATACGCGCAAACACCCCTTTTGCAAGGGAAAGCGCCAATCCCTTTGGTTCGCCCTACTCCCTTTACCACAAAAGAAGCTCAAGACTCTCTTCAACAGATACACACGACATCACACAATACTGCTACACTTCAGCAACTGAAAGCTGGGCTAGATGCACTAGCAAACAACAATATTGCAAAAACAATAAATCTTCGTAATTCAATGGAAAAACATAGCCTTGATCGTCATATTTTGACATGGGCGCTGGGGGTATCAAACCAAGCGAATATACCAAGTTCTGAAATATTTAATGCAATCAACATGCTAAAAGGATGGCCAGGTATAGAAACGATGCAACGCAATGCTGAACGTGCTTTTCTTAACGAAACCAACGTTACACGCGCAATCATCCAAAAATTTTCTCATCACCCGCCCCAAACAGCACAAGGGATGGCTCTCTTCGCTAAAGCACTTATCGAAACCAGACAAACCACTCGTGCTCAACACATTATTGCTCCATGGTGGCATAAAACACAACTCAGTGCAAAAGAAGAAGTATTTGTTCTTAAAAATGCAAGCGCTGCATTAAAACCTATTGATCATTTGAAACGCATGCAGTTTATGCTGTATGCACATCGTTTTGATTCAGCAGCACGCGTTGCAAAATTAGCCCATGCTCAATCTCTTTTTAATGCTTTTGTGGCCGTTGAAAAAAATGATCCTAGAGCTACACAAAAATTAAAAGCTGTAGAGAGATCATGGCAAAAAGATCCTCTTTTTCAGTTTGCTCGAATACGCCATCTTCGACGAACAGAGCAATATGATGCAGCCGCAGCACTCATGATGAAAACATCAAACGATGCATTTCGCCTTATGAACCCTCATTCATTGTGGAAAGAACAACGCGCCCTTTCTCGTGAAATGCTCGATTTAAACAAACCAAAAATTGCTTATCAACTCGTTGCAACGCACACTGGTATAACATCTGCATTAGCCGTCGATGCTGAGTTTCATGCAGGATGGTATGCACTACGGTTTCTTCATAACCCTAAATTAGCAATGCAGCATTTTTCACGTATTCCTCAACTCTCTTCTTTACCTTTTTATGCATCACGTGGATATTACTGGATGGGACGAACAGCAGAAACGCTAAAAGAACATCAAAATGCCCAGCAATACTTTCATCGTGCAGCTCATTTTGGTGCAACTTACTATGGTCAATTAGCCGCTGCACGACTCAACCAACAAAAGCTTAAAGTTTTCTTTCCCAAACCAACAACCGCTGAGCGACAACATTTTAGTGCACGAAAAGCGATCAAAGCAATTCAACGTCTTGAAGCAGCCGGCTATGCTGATTTTGCTAAAATTTTTTATAGAGAGCTCGGAAAAAGAATAGAAAGCCCCGGTGAATTAGCTCTTCTGGCTGTTATGGCAGAAAAAAATGGAGACTATTATACCAGCCTCAAAATTGGAAAAATGGCTGCTTTTCAGGGAAAAAATGTTGGTGCACTCTCTCATCCTCTGGGAGCTATACCAGCTTCTGCTAATATTTCTGTAGAAGAAAAATCGCTTATCTATGCCATTGCACGCCAAGAAAGCGAATTTAATCCAACAGCCATATCAAAAGCAGGTGCACAAGGTATACTCCAATTGCTTCCTACAACAGCAAAAGCACTGGCAAAAAAATACTCAATCGCATGGTCTCCTAAAAAATTTAGCAGTGATGCTCATTATAATGCAACATTAGGTGCCCATTTTCTCAATGAACAATTAGAACGTTTTAATGGATCCTATATACTAACTCTTATTGGCTATAATGCGGGTCCCCGTCGAGTCAATGAATGGATAAAACGTTATGGCGATCCTCGAGGACAATCTCTCGATAACGTCATTGATTGGATTGAACGTATTCCTTATACAGAAACACGTAATTACGTGATGCGTGTCATGGAAAATTATGGTGTCTACAAAGCAAGACTCACTGGGAAAATAGATATAAAAACCGACCTGCTTTCTGGTCGACGGAAATAATATGCCTTAACTTCCCAAATAGCATTTGAAAGCATTCATAAGAAGTGTTTTTATTCCTTTTTAAATAGTACCCACATACCAGCCTTCTTATGATGTATAAGCAAGTAATTTTAATTGATTCAGTATCAATAAATTCAAAATAAGAAAACCCTGCGCTATTCGGGTCTTTTATTCTAAATACAAAATGATGACTTATCATTATAAATCAACATGTCATACAAATAGTTCATTTCTTCTCAACATAAACGACAATATCATAGAGATTACAAATATAAGAGAAGAGTGAAACAAATAGCTCATCCTTTTACTGTTGCTTATTAGTCAATATTCAAATCTTGTGAAACAGCATATTTTAAAACTATTTTTTTCTGCTTATAACATTTCTATACCAAATAGAGAGTAGGTTGTTATATATATCGTTTGGATTATCTCTGATAACAGAAAGACAAACTCATTGAGTTAGAAAGCCTTAAAGACAAACAATTTTCTTCTGCCCCTTCCCTTTCATTCGGTTTTACGACTTTTAAATATGTCAATATCTTTTAATGATGAAGATGAAGCTTTGCTTTTTGTTTTTCTCATTTTTACATATAAGTTCACATCCTTCACACAAAAACAGAGCATCCCAAAATAGTATGTTTTTCTTATTGATATTCTTGTTTTATTTTAATGTTTCTAAGTCTATTTCACAACGGTGTATCTGGAAAGTACTTACGAAAATCCTCTCACGAACGGTATAAAAATCGATTAGATACGATTAACCTTTACTTAATTACTTAATAAAAGCTATAGCTCTATCATCCCATAACTCCCAATGTTGCAACAACCCTTTCATTTAGAGCATTCATAAGAAGTATATTCGCTGCTTTTTAGAAGTTTTTATTCATGCTCCCCCCTCAACTTATATCATAAGTAAGCGAATGGTTTTGATTAATTCAACGTCAAAAAAATTAGAACAAACTATATTTTAACTTTCATTAAAATTATAAACAATCATTATAAATCAATATATTATAAGAAAATCGCCCCGCATAAGAAATCAGCTAAATATTAGGGATACTCTGATTGTTTTATTCACTTTTGATGGTGGTGGTGGTGGAAAAGAACCAATGCGTTGAAGTGCCGCCATCGCTAATCGATCAAGTTCCGGATCACCAGCAGAGACTGCTACACGACTAGAAAAAATACTCCCCTGCTCATGTACCATAAATTCTAACTTCACCGTTCCTTTTGTATGACTGGTACGCTGTCCCACAATATAATTTTTTTGCCTTTCTAATTGTGACTGTACCTTTGCTAACCACTCCATTAACAACATATCTTCAGTCCCTGCTGTACCACCGCCCTTATTGGTGGAAGAAGAACGTACCGCCTTTGTATTGGAGCGCTTTACTACAGCCTTTGGCATCGGTATTGTTTTTTTGATAAACGCTTTATGCTCCACTTTTTGAGGAAGGGGGTCTTCTAAAGACTTTAAGTCATCCTGTTCTACTATATGCTGAGGTTCTTGCGATTGAACTTCATCCACGGATTGCAATCCTTCTAACTCCTGCTCTAGGAGATCAGACTGTAATACTTCTGGCTCTGTATTAATATCCGACTCTGTATGAATATCTGGCAAATCTGTATCAACATCCGGATATACAGTTTCTTGCGCAAAAGTCAGCATAATCTCCGACGAGAGCAAGCCATTACTTACACCAATACTTTGAAAATAAAACTGCGCTCCCAATAATACATGCAAAAAGAAAGCTCCAACAAATGCACCAATCCAAAGAGTTAATAATTGCTTCGTATTTGCAAAATTCATCGTTTTTTCTGCCACTATTTTAAGCTTAATATTGGTGTTCAATCTCATTAAAACAGGCTATTTTGAAATTGCAACTTTTTTCTTGACTGATTTTGTCATGTTTAATATGGTTTTCCAGTGATTTTGTGTTGTTTTCAAAATCATTTCTACTTGGCTGGCAAGTTTTAATCAGCGGGTCCAGCCTTTTTGTATGTAAATAAAATTTCAAAACAGAGAGGGGACGTTAAAAGGGTTGTGATGTGTTATGCAAATAAGACGAAAAAATATCTATAAAAGCTGTGTGATTTTAAGTGCATTATCGGTCTGTATACCTTCATTTGTTTTCGCACGAAGTAATGATGGAGCTTCTGTCACTGAACTCAAACCAATTGTTATTGAAGAGAAAAAAATAGGGGTGGCCTTGGATTCGGTCACTATTCTGACGAGTCGAAAAACCGCGAAAGATATTAGTGAAAAACAAATAACTGATGCCTATGATATTAATCGCCTTGATCCATCCGTATCCTATAACCCAGGGAATAACAGTTTTGTCATTCGTGGTTTAGAGGCAAGCCGTATTCTTACAACAATGGATGGTATCGTTCTTCCATGGTTGGACGATATATTCCGCGGAAATAGTGGTAACACAACGTTTGATTTTGGTGCACTTTCCACACTTGATATTATTCAAGGATCGGATTCTAGCCTTTATGGATCTGGTGCGCTAGGAGGAATTGTTGCTTTGCGTACCCTTGATCCTGAAGATCTTATCACAGAAGGAAAAAATTGGGGTGGTCTTATAAAAGGTGGTTATCATTCTGTTGATAATAGTTGGCACGTAGATCAAGCTGTTGCAATGCGTGCTCAACAAACGTTTTTGCTTTTCCAAGGTTCTTATGCGGAAGGTCATGAGCGCAAAAATATGGGAACCTTAGAAGGCTATGGAGAGCGCACACGTAAAAACCCTGCTCATTTTGATCAAAATAATTTGCTCTTTAAAATTCACCAATACCTTGATGATAATCACCGACTTGGTTTTACCGCCGAGCGTTTTGGTCACACCATTGATACACATTCATTGAATGCGTCTAAAAGATATGCTCCAGGTTCCGTTTATGATAAGGACGACAAACTCCGTGAACGCCTTTCTCTTTCTTATGACTATAATGGCAATGAAGATGCACTTTTTGATGCATTTCGTGGGCAGATTTATTGGCAAAGACAGTCAAATCGTCATATTCTGACCGGATTTCGTGTTAGGGCCCCCAAAGGGGATTTTTTGAGAGATAATTTTTTGCGTAATACTAATTATGGTATCAATGCTAACGCTCTCAAGAAAGTTCATATTGGCACTGTAGATCATACGTTAAAGATTGCCACTAATGTTTTATCATCTAAATTTCATCATTATTTGTTAGGGAAAGATAATTGTCATTTGGCGGAAAATGCACGGGGCTGTCTCTTTGTACCCGCTAATCGGTCAGATTCACCAGATGCGAATGGCTATAATTTGGGTTTTGTTTTCGAAGATGAAATTGGCTTTGCTGATAACCATTTCCGTATAACACCTGGAGTTCGTTATGATTGGTTTAAATATATCCCTCAAAAAACGTCCTCTTATGAGAAAGCTCTGATTTCTGACAAATTTCCTCCAGAAAGAAATGGTTCACGTTTTTCTCCCAAATTACGTATGGAGCTGGATGTTCGTAATCAAGTAACACTTTATGCTCAATGGGCGCAAGCTTTTCGTGCACCACGTATTCCAGAACTTTATGTCTCTTATATAAAACCCTCTGCTTATTATGTGAAGGGAAACCCTGATCTTAAAGCAGAAACAAGCAATGGATATGATGTTGGTATAAGGTATGGAAATGGAAATTTCGGCGGTTCAGTCAGTGCCTTTTTCAATCAATACAAGGACTTCATAGATACTATAGATAAAGGGCCATCAGAGGAATTCAAATTTGCGCGTCGCCATTACATAAATCGTGCGAATGTGCGTATTTATGGTGCTGAAGCCAAAATACATTTGGCTCTTAATGGTGGATTCCATAGCAATTTTGCTCTTGCCTATTCGCAAGGAAAAGATCTTGATAAAGATGAATATCTTAACTCAATTCCATCTTTAAAAGCGATTGTTGGGATCGGATATGCAAAAGAAATCTGGGGAGCAGACGTTGTTCTTACCTCATCTGCCAAACGCGATAAAGTTGCTAAGGAATCGGACTATCAAAAAATTCCAGGTTATAATATTATTGATGTGTCAGGTTGGTTGAAGCCATTTGGTGAAAAGGGTCCTGTTATAAGGGCTGGTGTTTATAATCTGTTCAATCAAAAATATTGGAATGTATCAGATCTTCCTTCCGGTGAAAGCTCAACGCCGAAGGATTATTATACTCAGCCTGGTCGCAACTTTAAAGTTTCGTTCGTGCAAAAATTTTAGTTACTTTTGTTAACCATTAGATCAATTAAAAAGGTTAGATCGATAAAGAATAAGTCATTGTGTTTCTGTTCTTCTTGTTCTCTAAACAACAGATTTTGAGGTTTACGCTTTAGCTTTTTGCAATTTATCGGTTTTTATTGTTCTACTGTTAATAAAAAAAGGGCTTATTTGGTAGTAGGTTGAACCATTAGTTGATAGTGGTTCGACTTACTGTCTTTGAGTTGAAAAATTAAACAATTAACCCTCAAACAGGTAACATAAGGATAAGCCCATGTCATACACAGCCGAAATGATTATTCGCTTGCGTGAAGAAAAAAAAGAGATGCGTAACCGCGATTTCGCGGACTCTATTGGTATATCCGAAGCAGAACTCATTGCGGCTTATTGTACAATTGGAAAAGCAAAAAAACTACGCGCTGATGTCGCTACTCTCTTGGAAAATGCTCCTAAACTTGGCACAGTTATGGCATTGACACGGAATGATAATGCTGTCCATGAAATAACAGGATGTTTTGAGAAAATTGTTCAAAGCCAGCATATCCCGATAACACTCGGTGAAATTGACTTGCGTATTTTTTCAAAAAAATGGAAGTTTGGTTTCGAGCATGATGTGATTATTCTCGGAACACCTATGAAAAGTTTGCAATTCTTTGATCAATATGGCATTGCCATTTTCAAACTCTATTCTAAAGACGCAACAAATATGGATGAATGGGCTGCACTTGTTGAAAAGTTGCTTCATGACGATCAATCACCTGTACTTGATATTTCTCCCGTTCTTACTCCAGTACAATGTGATACGACAAAGCTGGATGTTGAAAAGTTCCGAGATCGTTGGCGCCAGATGACTGATGTGCATCAACTTCATGAGATTATTTCTGAACTGAAAATTAATCGACATGATGCTGTAAAACATGTCGGAAATGAGTTTGCCGATGAGTTAAAAATAGAAGCTGTTGAAATGATGCTCAGACAAGTTGCACAACAAGAGTTACCAATTATGTGTTTTGTTGGTAATAAAGGATGTATTCAAATTTTCACTGGGCAAGTAAAGAACATTAAGCAAATGGGACCTTGGCTTAATGTTCTCGATCAGAAATTTCACCTCCATTTACTCGTTTCTGGATTTTATAAGGTATGGCGTGTTCGCAAGCCTACGATTGATGGGTATGTCAGCTCACTTGAAGTTTTCGATAAAGCTGATGAGATGGTTATTCAATTCTTTGGCGTACGCAAGGAGGGACAAAAAGAACGTGACGATTGGCGCTCTTTATTGAATAGTTTGCCATCATGCCAAGAAAACAGCAGTAACTAAGATAAGGTAAGGTTGGACATGTTCGTATCTCTTTTACATAGGTTATCAAACCTTTTTCTTATGTGTTTACTGCTCTCTCTTACTTGTTTTTCTAAACAAGTAATTGCTGAACCTGCAACGCGTTTTCCTGAAAATGCTCGAATTGTTTCTATCGGCGGAGCACTTACAGAAATTGTCTATGCATTAGGAGCCCAAGATCAACTTGTCGCCCGTGATAGTACAAGTGTCTACCCACAAGAAGCGCTCAAGCTTCCTGTGCTTGGATATATGCGTGCTCTTTCACCTGAGGGTGTTTTATCACTTGCTCCAGAGGGTATATTGCTTGTTGAAGGAAGCGGTCCCGCTTCAACAATTGATATTCTCAAAAAAACATCGATACCTCTGGTGATCATACCAGAAGACTACTCCCGTGAAAATGTGATAGAAAAGATTCGCCTCGTTGGTCAAGCCATTCATCGGGAAGTGCAAGCCGCGGCGTTAATTGAGAAATTGAAGCGTAATTTTTTAGACAACGATGCGCTTTTGGCGAAAGTAACAAGACCAAAGCGTGTTCTTTTTGTTTTCTCTGTGCAAAATGGACGCGTCATGGCATCTGGAACAGGTACTGCAGCTGATAGTATGATAAAACTTTCAGGCGCTATCAATGCTATCACCGATTATAAAGGATATAAACTTCTCAACGGCGAAGCGTTATTGAAATCAGATCCCGATGTTATCTTACTTGTAAAACATGGTGCAAGATCAACCAGCATTGATAAGATTTTAGCCATACCGGCAGTTCAAGCAACAACTGCAGCAAAAAATCATGCCATAAAACAGATGGATGCCATGTATTTTTTGGGATTTGGTCCACGCACTGCAGACGCATCAAGAGAGCTTATTGAGATACTTTATGGTGCAAATCAAAACGGTAAGAGCTGATAAAAATGGTAGACGGTACATCCATGATGCATTTACCTGAAGCAAAAGAAGGTAAAAAAATAAGCCGTTCAAAGCAGGGGAAGATTTTATTATTAAGCTTAATAATCTTCCTTATCTTCAGTATTTTTGGTGGGCTCTTGAATGGTGCTGCAAAAGTTTCTTTCGTTGATCTCCTCCATGTGATGCTTACACAAGATTTTTCGGTAAGTAGTAAAACGCGTGATTACCTCGTGCTCATAGACATAAGGCTTCCCCGTGTTATCTTGGGATTATTGATTGGAGCAGCTTTAGCTGTCTCCGGTGTTCTTATGCAAGGGCTTTTTCGTAATCCTCTTGCAGATCCCGGAATTGTAGGTGTATCAGCAGGTGCTGGACTTGGAGCAGTCTTAGCAATTGTTGTCGGCATTGCTTTTCCTGTTTCATTTGCACCTTTTCTAGAGCCTTATAAAGTTATCATAGGTGCTTTTTTTGGTGGACTTTTATCAACGATTATTCTCTACATAATAGCAACGCATAATAGCTTTACCTCTATTGCAACCATGCTGCTTGCTGGTATTGCTCTTGGTGCATTAAGCAGTGCAGTTGTCGGAACATTGATTTTTGTCGCAAATGACCAACAACTGCGTGATATCACTTTTTGGAGTCTTGGCTCTCTTGCGGGCGCTACATGGTTAAAAGTATGGCTCGTTCTTCCTTTTATCGTTATTGGTCTTCTTTTCTCTCCCTTTTTATCACGAGCACTTAATGCCCTTGCTCTTGGAGAAGCTGTTGCTGGCCATATTGGTTTCCATATTCAACGCGTCAAAAATATTGCTATTCCCCTTGTTGCTCTTATGTGTGGTAGTGCTGTTGCTGTCAGTGGTGGTATTGGTTTTATTGGTATTATTGTTCCTCATATTTTACGTCAGCTCATAGGTCCTGATCATCGCTATCTCATTCCTTGCTCTGCTCTCCTGGGAGCAGCATTACTTATTTTTGCTGATATGTTTGCACGCTTAATTGTTGCCCCCGCAGAATTGCCGATTGGGATTGTAACAGCACTTTTTGGTGCACCTTTCTTTCTATGGATCCTTATATGCAAACGAGGAACAGACTTTTCATGATTGAAGCGACAAATATTTGTGTTCAGCGCGGGAAGAAGAAGATTCTTAAACACATTAATCTTCAAGCTAAAAGTGGCGCTTTTACCATTATTATTGGTCCTAATGGATCAGGAAAAAGTACTTTTATCAAAGCTCTGAGTGGTGAAATTCCTTACAGTGGAAAAATAACCTTAAATGGTTATAATGTATGCCAAACAAAAACTCATGTAATGGCAAAAATGCGCGCTGTACTACCACAATCAACAACGCTCGTATTTCCATTCTTAGTCCATGAAGTTGTAGGACTTGGTCTTTCTGTAAACCAATTTACCTTTGCCACAGCCGAATTGCAAAATCTTATCCAGAAAGCTTTAGAGTGCGTTGACCTTTCTGATTATGGCAACCTGTATTATCACCAATTATCAGGCGGAGAACAAGCTAGAGTACAACTTGCCCGTGTACTTTGCCAAGTCTGGAAACCTGTTCATAATGGGATTCCTCGCTGGATGATATTAGATGAACCTATTGCTAGCCTCGATATTCAACATCAAATCATCGTTATGGATATTGCTAAACAATTTTCCTATTCTGGTGGCGGCGTTCTTGCTGTTCTTCATGACCTCAATCTCGCGGCACATTATGCAGATAACATGATCTTGCTCAAGGAAGGTGAGATTTATTGCGAAGGAAATGCAACTAATGTTTTGACAACACAAAATCTCCGCAATGTTTATCATTGTTCTTTAAACGTTTCTGAATTACCTAAAGAAGATATCCCTTTTATACTCCCTCAAACGGCATCCTCCTATGAAATTAGATCTCTAAGCTGTCGGCTTCAATCTAAAAACTAAAGTCCATAGCAAAATAAAACACGCAAATATTCAAGAATCTTTTTTATTTTTATATGAACTCCTTTTTGTCATCTATCATTAAAAAAGAAGACCAAGCACCCTAAAGATATTTTTTGAAAAAACTACCAGTTTAAAATCTTTCAAGATTTTACGTAACTAAAAACATGTGAAGTTTTGTTTTGCTATCAAACTGTTAGATAATACGAATTTATACAACATAAATATGCGTTTTCCTACTCTTTCTATCACTTTTATCTTTATAAAAATGATTCAAGAAATGCGTACAAATGCCTTTGTTATAATAACGGGTGTATTATTTATATCTTCTAAGGACCATATAGAAATCAAGTACTTTTCTCCCCTCCACAAAAGATTTGTTTGTAGCTTTAATAGTAACATCTTCTTTATAACACATATACTTTAACTTTTTTTATAAATAAATATTAATTTATACTAATACTTTTTACTTTTCTCTTTCTATTAAAAAATTGTTTATTGGCATATCACAAAGAATTAACCTATTGAATAAAAACTTTAAAATAAACTCAATAACGCTTCTTGTAAGCCCCCCTAATGCAAAAACAATGCGGAATATAGGGATGAGGAGAGAGTATAGAAATAGCGTTTGTCTTCTGCTTCACAAGCATAATGATGATTCCACTCAAGGAGTACTATCATTTACAGATAAAGCCTCCACCATGGCAATGCAAAGAAATGAAATCGACAACAAGGTGAGAGATATCTTTATAAGATGAATTAACTCATACGGGGGTATGCTGTTTTTGCACAAAAAAACGTTAAAATATTGTACTTTATTTATGCCTCAGGTTGAATAATTTTATCACCTTACCCCCTATCAAAACACCTTATGAAAAAATGTATCTCTAGATCACTTCACGGTACAGTTTAAATGATTTTTACATATTTTCCCTATATTATCATACAATTATAAAATAAATTATATCCTCAACTCTTTCTTTCAATCATTTTTAAATTGTTTTTTGACTCTCTCAAGTATCCTATTAACAATATAGATTTCCTCTTCATATGCATAGAAAATAACGCGGAATTGCTCCGCGTTAACAAAATTATCAAGGTCTATAGATTATTTATGGACCCGACCATACTCATGATTTTATAGCATAGACAACGGTTGTATTAACAGGGCGCGTTTCTGCCTCACCCGTATGGGAAAGAGTTACCTTGTGTGTATGTGCACCAGCAGAAGCTGTTCTCCCTTTCAGGGTCGCATTATAAGTATAATGATTCGGGAGTCTCCCAATATCACCAACGGGCCAGCCTACCCCTTGATACTCAAAATTGTGTGCATGCTCGCCTGCGTTTTCAATACTCCCAATATGCGTATGCGATTTTATGCTATCTTGTTGTTCATCTGCAAACTTTCTACCACCATCTAAACCCCGACCATTATCAAAGCCGCGTAAAAACATGCCTCTAAAATCAGGAACTTTAAAAGTTTTATTGCTGTCTTTTCCCCATTTATCACCTATTGCATTGAATAACAGCGGATAATCTTCACGCTTATAGGCCTTACCATCACATAAAAGCCAACCATTTGGCACATTTTGCATAGCAAATGTTGCAATGAATCCAGCGGGAAAACTTTCTATCTTTGGTGGTGTAGGATTTAATAAATACCAACCCTCATGCTCTTTTATTAAAACACCATTATTGTATACCATTTCATAAATGCCATCTGTTTGAAATTCTCCACCTTCTAATGGTATAACCCCCACGTCAGTGGCTTTATAGATAAGCTTTTCTCCTATATTATTAACAGTTATGGTTGTCGCGCCAATATTTACACCACAAGCTTTAAAACGTATGACGATATCATTGTTGTATTTCTTTATAGGCGAAACTGTCTTTAAAGTAATTAATGTTGTTTTATCATCCACATTTACTGTAAAGCTTGAATTAATAGATCCTCCATTATCTGCAAGATATTCACGTACGCGCTGCATCATCGCCCGTGCACTATCATTAACAGAACTAGGCGGCTGACCTTCTGCCCAATTAATGATACTATCTGAATAAGCATTTTCATCAGCCTTTAGAGACCAATCGTAAATATTAGACATTTTAAATCCCCCATTATTTTCATAGTTTTTCTAACAATTTCTCGTTCTGTGCACTAAAATGTGCGGCCGCTGTTGATTGGTACATCATAACCACTGCACCATCCGTATTTACGCATTTTATCTCTCTTCACTCCTTCCAATTTTATAACCTAAATTCACCAGACGCTTTTCATAACATTAGTATTAATGCTTTCTCTTCTAATGTGTAATGTAACCACCTCATTTGAGGTTACTCAGTATCTTGTTTTGTTGCTTTGCTGTTGTTATATAATTATTTCTCAAATCTTGCATCTTGTTGCAAAATTTATAAATACTGTTCAAAATTTTCCTTATTATGGATTTCATATAACAATTACTGAATGTAATAACTTATCACCCACATAGAAAGTTTCTGATTTAAACATTATCTTTTTTTATTTTTTCAATAGTTTAAATCTATCTCGTCGATATTTTATACCATATATTTTAAACAAAGAAATTCTATCTTTTAGCTATCATTTGTATTAAAATTTTAAAATTAGCTTAAAATTTTTTGCATGCTTCATTATGTTTTTATTCACATGCAGATACTTTGTTCTATTTTATTCAATTTATTCCTGAAATTGTGTTACAGGATTATCACCAATGTTTTTTTGAACAAGCTTTTGTTCAATCTAAATACATCATAGAGAATATATTCAATATGGCTATTTCCTCACGCTTTCATTGAACTGAAAAGAAATACTTTGAAATACTAAAGAAACACTACACACCTTCACAAAATTTGAAGGTTGTATCCGATCCGGAAAAAATTAAAAAGCATAACCTAGCGCCCTCCCCCAATTTTTATGAACAATATCCTTGTTTTTTAAACGCCCCATAACCAACTTTTCCCCTCCCACACTTAGCACATCTGCCTCTATATATTATTATATGTATATCTTTTTTGCAAGAACAATAACTCATTCTAAACAACATCTTGCAATTATTGGTGTTCTTCTTAATTCATGGCAATATCAAAAAGCATTCTCTAAACTGTTTTTCTAACTCATCTGCTTCATCAATCCAAACAAAAAATACGCTCCATCGATTTAACACTTGCTATACCCTTAACTATCAAAGAAAACACCTTACAAAATCTTGCATAAGTAGCCAGACAATTGGACTATCCATGGCTTGTCTTTTCCAAATAAAATATCCTCTCCACTCATTACCGACTTTATTTTCAGTGTTCTCTGCACCTTGAACTTCTATCTTCCCTTTAAAATATACATCATTTATTAGCTACACCCTTTACCAGCTCTCGATGGGGTTATTTTTACTGTTTTTGAAGTTATTGCTATATTTTCTAATGTCAAAAACATTTTCTTTAGGTAATAAAAAAAACAAAAATTCCAGACTTTTTACATACATAACGCTAATATATAACCTTACAATACATGAATAAAATGTGATCTATTCTACAAAATATAATACGTATTGATGAATCAACAAAACCAACACTCAAAAAGAAAGATGGAAATATGAGTTTTGGAGATCTTATCGTATGCAGTATATTAGGATTTTTGTTTACAATCTTTTCATTGGGGGGATACTTAAAATCGTTACAGTAGAATTAAAAAAAGAATATTTTAGGTGTCCTTTTCTATTCCTTCCAGCATTTACCTCACTATTTAGTATAATTGCACTACTTAAATATGATCTTTTTAACAAGATTTAAAAGATAAGCTGTTTTTATATCCTTCATAAGGTGCATAACGAGTTTTATGATGTGAGTGGGGTAATGCAAAGCGATTATAGAATGCTATGATACTGCAGATAAAGAATTCACTAACGAATTTATTTATGAATCTCTTGTCAACACATTTGTCTATTTTTGGGGTGCACCAATCATCACTGGCTGTATAGCTGCAGCTTTTATATGGCTACCATTTATAATACTGTTAATAATAGTAATATTGGTGGAAATTTGGTTACTCTTCCTCATAATTCCCTACTTATTCAAAAATTGGTTTTCGGCTTTATTAATCATCATCATAATAATTATTTGTTTGCGTTTATTTTAATTATTAATAACCATTTATAAAAAAATACTGTAGCGTTTCATATGGAATTTATTGTCTATAAAAATATTCTATTTTGTTTATTTCCTCTTTTATTGTTTAAAAATTGTTTTTCTGAAAATTTATTCAATTTTTCTCTTGTTGTATTATAATAATTATAAGAGAATTACATTATAAGTAGTATTTTTTTCTTGCATATAAAACATAATTAGTTATTTTTTATCTGTAAATATTGTTGCACGATATCATATGGCTCTTAAATGAATTTACGTAGTACTTTATGCTGAGATACATCCTTTTGCTTTCCTCTCTCTTCCAACTATTTAAAAGTGTTGATAAAATTTCAAGATGAAAAGACTTTATTCATTTTCATCATCATTTTTTAATTCATCTTTACGATTTTCAAAAGATTCAAAACAATATTATTTTTAATAATAAAGATTAGGTATTGTTTCACGCTTTTGTTTATCGCATTCTTAATGGGAACATCCCCCTCATGAAGAATAGAAGGCTCCAAACAAAATATAATGATATTGCATATTACGCACTTTTTAAAGAAATATTGCTCAAAATATACTCCTTTTATTTTACGACAGCGCACGTCAATAATAAAATAGTAAGCCATTATAGATCATCAGCGTTAAGCTTTTGAAGATACAAGCTGGAACCCATTATACATTTTACTGTCCCCCACGTTTTGACAGTCCTCACATCTTAGAATGTTCATTAAATGACATTTGGCTTCCTTTCTTCAAGTGTTTTGCCCCATACGCCCCCACTTATGACGTGCAAGGAAGTGATTTTATATGAAAAGATGTATGATGAGAGAATCTTATGGTATTCTGAGTTATTATTTTAATATAAAAAAAATCTCAATCAGAGCCATAAACTATCTACTTTTTCCTTGATAATCCGTTTTTAACTTTATTCTGGTTTATAAAAGCTTCAATATCATAGTTTATCACTTCATAATATCTATTTACACTCTTAAAAACACACCAAAATCGTTTAAAATATATTTTTATGATTGACAATATAGATATTTAAGCCAACCATATTCGTATTAACAAAAATACTTCAAGTGGGAGGAGGCATGCAAATATTAGAATAGATATTGTATCAATTTTTCAAAATAACTTTTCTTGAGCTGTATTGGATTTTCTTGCTACAAAGCAATATTATTCCTATTCATTCGAATGCTCGTGATTGATAATTTGAATACATCTCCATTAACATCGTACCTCCATTAACATCGCAACCTATTTTTGAACTCTGTGTCTATAAGGAAAAAGTTTGTGCAGAAAAATACTCCATCAATCAGTTGTAGCCCCTTTCCCGCTTCACGCAAAATTTATCAACAGAGCCTTCTCTTTTCTGATGTGCGCGTACCATTGCGTGAAATTTCACTGACTGATGGCAGTGGTGAAAAACCTTTAAACGTCTACGATACTTCTGGCCCCTATACAGATAAAGATATGATCATTGATATTACAAAAGGCTTGCCAGCAATTAGCTTACCTTGGCTCTCTAAGCGGGATGATACTGAAACTTATCCTGCACGATTAGTTAAACCTGAAGATAATGGATTGACTTCTGATAAAAACCTTACACCAGCCTTTAAACAAAAACGTCCTATTTTACGAGCAAAAAATGGCAAAGCAATTACACAAATGGCTTACGCACGCGCAGGCATTATTACCGAAGAAATGGAATATGTGGCTATACGAGAAAATGAAGGATTAGCAGTAAAAGAACGGCAGAATGTACCATCAAATGAAACATTTTCTGGATCAATACCAGAAATTTATACTGCCGAATTTGTTCGCAATGAAATTGCTTGTGGACGCGCCATTATTCCACAAAACATTAATCATCCAGAGTGCGAACCCATGATTATTGGGCGTAATTTCCGTGTTAAAATTAATGCCAATATTGGTAATTCAGCAGTAACGTCATCTATGGAAGAAGAAGTTGATAAAATGGTTTGGGCCATTCGCTGGGGAGCAGATACAGTTATGGATCTCTCTACAGGACGAAATATTCACAATATTCGTGAATGGATTATCCGAAATTCTCCTGTGCCCATCGGAACAGTCCCTCTTTATCAAGCACTCGAAAAAGTACAGGGTATTGCCGAAAACTTAACATGGGATATTTTCCGTGATACCCTTATTGAGCAAGCAGAGCAAGGTGTTGATTATTTTACCATTCATGCAGGATTAAGATTACCATTTATTCCTATGACCATTGATCGTGTAACAGGTATTGTTTCACGAGGCGGTTCTATTATGGCAAAATGGTGTCTCCATCATCACAAAGAAAGCTTTCTCTATGAACATTTTGATGAAATTTGTGATGTTGCAAAAACATATGATATCTCTCTTTCATTGGGGGATGGATTGCGCCCTGGCTCTATTGCCGATGCCAATGATGAAGCCCAATTTGCAGAGCTTAAAACTTTGGGAGAATTGACAAAAATTGCTTGGAAAAAAGATGTACAGGTTATGATTGAAGGTCCTGGGCATGTCCCAATGCACAAAATTAAAGAAAATATGGAGCAACAATTAGATCTTTGTCATGAGGCGCCTTTTTATACTTTGGGACCTCTTACAACGGACATTGCTCCTGGTTATGACCATATTACATCAGCAATTGGTGCCGCTATGATTGGATGGTTTGGAACTGCTATGTTGTGTTATGTAACACCTAAAGAACACCTAGGACTCCCCGATAGGAATGATGTAAAAACTGGTGTGATCACTTATAAAATTGCTGCTCATGCCGCTGACCTTGCTAAAGGTTTGCCTAGAGCACAATTGCGCGACAATGCTCTTTCGCGTGCACGATTTGATTTTAGATGGCACGATCAATTTAACCTTTCTCTTGATCCAGAAACAGCCTGTGCCTTTCATGATGAGACAATGCCTAAAGAAGCCCATAAATTAGTGCATTTTTGTTCCATGTGTGGACCAAAATTCTGTTCTATGCGTATTTCCCATGATATTCGTGAGGCAGCTGCAATAAGAAAAACAAAAGGGGAAGGTATGATCGCCATGGCCGAAAAATATCAGAAAAATGGTGACCTTTATATGGAAACTGTTCCTCCTCAAAAAAAGAAAGTAAACAGTTGAAAAACATTCTTATCAAAGGTGCAGGTGTAGGCGGCTTAACAGTTGCCTTTATGTTACAGCAAAAAGGTGCTTCTGTTACTGTATCGGCCCCCCCTCATTCACCTATAGGAAGTGCTAGTTGGTATGCAGGAGGAATGCTTGCACCTTACTGTGAAAGGGAAAGTGCAGAACAAATTGTTGAAGATCTTGGTGTACAAGCTATACAATGGTGGCGTAAAACGCTCCCCAACCTTGTCATACAAAAAGGCACTTTAGTGGTTGCACCTACACGAGATAGAGGAGAGCTTGAACGATTTTCTGTGCGTACGCATAATCACAAAACCGTAGATAATACAGAAATAGCTCATCTTGAACCAGATCTTGCGGAACGTTTTAACTGTGCACTCTTTTATGAAAATGAAGCCCATATTGATCCTCGCAAAGCACTTATGGCTTTAAAAGAAAAGCTTCTCAACAATGGAGCCTGTTTTGTTGATGTAGAAATAGCTGAAAAAAAATTTGATATTGTTATTGATGCGACAGGAATAGCACGTTTAGGAAAAGATAAAAATATACGGGGCGTACGTGGTGAAATGCTTCTCGTGCGCTGCACCGATATTAAAATTTCGCGTCCAATTCGTCTTCTTCATCCACGGTTTCCTCTCTACATTGTACCTCGACAAGATAATATTTTTATGATTGGTGCAACGATGATTGAAAGTGACTTTGATGGTGCAATCTCTGTAAGATCAATGATGGAACTGCTCAACGCGGCTTATACTTTACATCCTGCTTTTGCTGAAGCAGAAATTATTGAATCTGGCGTTGGTGTTCGTCCATGTTATCCTAATAACTTCCCTTCTGTGCATAAAGATGGTAACTTTATTTCTATTAATGGATTTTATAGACATGGTTTTCTGTTGTCTCCAGAAATGGCAAAACGAGCAATGGAATTGGCATTGGAATAAAACATGCAAATATTTGTTAATGGTGAAACAGTCCAAACAGAAGTTATGACTCTCGGTCTCTTGCTTGAAGAATTGGGGTATGAAGGAAATTGGCTTGCAACTGCTGTTAACGCTGAAGTTGTTCCCATAGATGCACGAAGCCAATTTGTCTTGCATGAAGGAGATAAAATTGAAATTTTAAGCCCAATGCAAGGAGGCTAAAATTATGCTGAATCTTTATGGACGACAATTCTCTTCCCGTCTTCTATTAGGTACAGCGCAATATCCTTCACCAGCAATCCTTCGTGATGCTATTCATAAATCGAATACGGAAATTGTAACTGTTTCCTTGCGCCGTGAAACTGCAGGTGGAAAACAAGGTGGACAATTTTGGAAATTTCTTCAAGAACTTGGGGTAACAGTGCTTCCTAATACTGCTGGTTGTTATACTGTTAAAGAGGCCGTAACCACAGCCCAATTAGCAAGAGATCTTTTTAAAACGGCTTGGATTAAACTCGAAATTATCGGTAATTCAGATACCTTACAGCCAAATATTTTTTCCTTAATCGAAGCTGCTCAAATTTTAAACAATGAAGGTTTCAAAATTTTTGCCTATACAACGGATGATCTCATTGTTGCTGAAAAACTTTTTGACATTGGTTGCCGTGTTATTATGCCTTGGTGTGCTCCTATTGGTTCTGCCAAAGGACCTCATAATACTGATGGATTGCGTTCTATCCGTGCTTACCTTCCTGATGCTACTCTTGTTATTGATGCCGGCATTGGACGCCCATCACATGCCGCCATTGCGATGGAACTCGGTTATGATGCAGTACTGCTTAATACCGCAGTTGCTAAAGCAGGTGATCCTGTCTTAATGGCTGAAGCATTTTCTAAAGCTGTTCAAGCAGGACGTATGGGATATAAAGCTGGCATGATCGAAGCACGCAGTGTAGCAGTCCCTTCAACGCCAATCATTGGAAAAGCAGTATTTTCATGAAACTGGATCCATTTTACCTCATCGTTGATAACGCTGATTGGATTGAACGTTTGCTTCCTCTTGGTATCAAGCTCGTACAATTGCGTATGAAACATGAAAATCAACAAATAATCCGTCAACATATCAAGCGTGCAAAAAACATATGCAATAAATTGGGAGCACAATTAATTATTAATGATCATTGGGAAATAGCAATTGATGAAAAGTGCAATTTTATTCATCTGGGACAAGAAGACCTGAGCAATGCTGATCTTCACGCAATTCGTAAAAGTGATATAAAAGTTGGTCTTAGTACACATGATGAACATGAATTGGATACCGCACTCTCTGCTAATCCTGAGTATATTGCACTTGGTCCTATTTATCCGACAATCTTAAAAAAAATGAAATGGATGCCGCAAGGATTAGAGAAAATCAAACAATGGAGAAAGCGGATTGGTGCTTTACCTTTGGTGGGTATTGGTGGTTTAACACCAGAACGCGCAGTTGGTGTTTTAAAAGCAGGAGCAAATAGTGCTGCTGTTGTGACTGATATTATCCTCCATAAAAAACCTGAAGAGCGTGTACAGCAGTGGATAAAAGTGACACAAACATGGCGTTGATACCTTCCATTCTTATTGTTGCGGGCACTGATCCAACAGGAGGTGCTGGTATTGTTCGTGATATAGAAACCTCTGCGCATTTTCAAATAAAAGCAAATTTAGCAATTACTTGTGTTAACGTACAAGATGATAATCGCGTTGTCGAAATCATTCCAATGCGTGGAGACCTCGTCGCTGCGCAAATGCGTGCTGCCCTAGAAGCAAATCCAATAAGCGCAATAAAAATCGGTATGACGGGGACAAAAGCAATTATAGCAGCAATCTGTAACGTACTCAAAGACTATCCCCATGTTCCAGTTATTTTGGACCCTGTACTTGTCGCTTCATCAGGAGGAAAACTAATAACGGAAACAATCATCGACACTATGATCGATAAACTGCTTCCTCATGTTGATCTTTTAACACCGAATAGAGAAGAACTCGCTCTTCTTAGCCAAAGTCCATTGGCATCTCATGATAAGCAAGCAATACAACAAGCAAAAAAACTTTTGTCATTGGGAGCTCGCTCTATTTTAGTAAAAGGGGGACATGCGGAGGGGCCTCTTGCAATTGATAGCTTCATTGACAAAACTGAAGTCATAAATATCTCTACTCCACGTTTAAAAGGAACAATGCGAGGAACAGGCTGCATTCTCTCAAGCGCTATTGCAGCGCATTTAGCATTAAATGAACCTCTCATTTCAGCGGTAAAAAAAGCAAAAGAATATATCCACACATTGCTTTTAACCCATTGTAAAAATAGTTTATAACGTCTTAGTATTTTTCTCATATCAAATTAATATTTATATATTTCAATTAATATATTTATTTTTAATAAAAATTATTTAAAAAATATAATAATAAAAAAATTTATACTTTATTTTATAAATAAAATACTACAAAAGTAACTTTAATTAAGTATTAAATATATAATACAATGATAACAAATATTATAACACCACTTGCATTCAGTAAAAAAATCTTTTATTATGAATGAGATTAGTCTGTTGAAAAAGTTGAAATAGCGCAATTTAAACAAATTGTACATTTAAAGATGTATATAATCGCGAACACTCGCATTTTACGATTTGCCTTTTTTGTGAAAAGAGAGAATCCTATCAGCGTTCTTATACATTAATGGCTAGCGAATACATTTAATAAAACTTGAAGGATAATTTTGTTTGATCTATAATCGCTAGATCATTAGAAAAAGTAAAATGTTAAATCAAACGCCGTGCTCAATTTCCTATGAAGAACTCTTAAACTTTTATAAAGAAAGTGGTGCGGATGCCGTTCTGACGGATTTCCCTATTGATCGTTTTAAGCAGTCTGCTTGTTCAGAGAGAAAATTAATATCTGTCGTGAACATTTCTCATAATCAACAAGCATCTCCCAAAACATCTCCAACCGTAAAATTAGATCATCATCAGCTGCATAACTCTAGGACTATACAAAATGAATCCACAGCTATAGAGAGTGCAAAAAGTGCCAAGACACTTGATGAATTAAAATCTGCTCTCCTTGCATTTAATGGCTGTTCATTAAAATTGACAGCAAAAAATACCTGTTTTTCAGATGGAACAGCAGGAAGCCCCCTGATGCTTATAGGCGAAGCACCAGGACGAGACGAGGATATACAAGGAATTCCTTTTGTGGGAAAAGCCGGGATGTTGCTTAATAAAATCCTCGCATCAATTGGCTTAACAAGAAATAATGTTTACATTGCCAACACTATTCCTTGGCGTCCACCAGGAAATCGTACACCAACACCAAGAGAAGTTGCCTTGTGCCGCCCTTTTATTGAACGGCACATTTATTTAGCGCATCCTCGTGTTCTTATAGCACTGGGAGGTGTTGCTGCACAGTTTCTTACTGGATCTCAAAATGGGATTATCCGAACAAGAGGGAAATGGCATATCTATGAAAGCGAGGATAATATAAAAATACCTGTTATGCCAACTTTCCACCCAGCCTACCTTCTTAGAACCCCTAGTCAAAAGAAGCTTACATGGATAGACTTCTTAGAAGTAAAAAATCGCCTCGACAGCCTTTTGTAATTCTTTAATCCTATCTTGCTTCTAAAATTAACACACCCTTCTTTAACTCTTAAAATACAAATGGGAAAAAACTATGAAACAGCCAATAACATCTATTTATCGTTTGGAAGACTACCAACCAACCCCTTACGTTATCCCTAAAACACAACTTTCTTTCCAATTGGCACCGACAAAAACCTATGTTACAGCCATATTGTCTATTGAATCCCGTCACGATACAAAAGAATTAACACCTCTTGTTCTTTCTGGTGATGATCTTACTTTAATTTCCGTTTCTATTAATGATGAGATATTAGCCCCAAACACTTATAAAGTGACGCCTTCACGTTTAGAAATTACAACGCCACCAACGGCTCCTTTTACATTGAAATTGGTTACAGAACTGAATCCTGAAAGCAACCGCCAACTTATGGGGCTTTACCTTTCAAATGGTGTTTATTGCTCACAATGCGAATCGGAAGGTTTTCGTCGTATTACTTATTTTTACGACCGCCCAGATGTTCTTTCTACCTATAGAGTGAAAATTGAAGCAGATTCCCAAACAATCCCAATCTTGCTTTCCAATGGTAATCTGGTGGAAACAGGAACTTTAGAGAATAATCGCCATTTTGCCATTTGGGAAGATCCTTATCCCAAACCATCTTATCTCTTTGCTTTAGTAGGTGGAGATCTTGATAAGTTAGAAGACCATTTTACAACTGTATCTGGACGACGTATCGAGCTTGGTATCTATGTAGAAAAAGGAAAAACCGAACGCGCAACCTATGCAATGGATGCTCTTAAACGTTCCATGCGTTGGGATGAACAATGTTTCGGACGCGAATATGATCTTGATGTTTTCAATATTGTTGCTGTGTCCGACTTTAACATGGGAGCAATGGAAAACAAAGGCCTTAACGTTTTTAATGATAAATATGTTCTTGTCGATCCTGAAACAGCAACCGATCAGGATTATAGAAATGTTGAACGTGTCATTGCACATGAATATTTCCATAATTGGAGCGGTAATCGTGTTACCTGTCGCGATTGGTTTCAACTCTGTTTAAAAGAAGGATTCACTGTTTATCGTGATCAGGAATTTTCATCAGATCAAAATGTACGCAGCCTACAGAGAATTGAAAATGTAAAAGCATTAAAAGCAACGCAATTTGCAGAAGACGCAGGACCTCTTGCGCATCCTGTACGTCCTCGTCAATATAGCCAAATTAATAATTTTTACACCACAACTGTTTATGAAAAAGGTGCTGAAGTTGTTCGCATGATACGAACTATTTTAGGTCCTACTCTGTTTCGTAAAGGCACTGATCTTTATTTTCAACGTCATGATGGACAAGCTTGTACAATTGAAGATTTTATTACCTGTTTTGCTGAAGTGTCTGGTCAAGACTTCTCCCAATTCATGCTATGGTATGAACAGGCAGGAACACCCAATGTAGAAATCGATAGTCATTATAGCGATGGTGTTTTAACAATTCATGCAAAGCAACATATTCCCGCAACCCCACAACAAAATACAAAAAAGCCCATGCTTATCCCTATCGTATTTGGCTTGTTAGGACCTAACGGAGAAAACCTCACCTATGAAGCAGATACAGATATTCAATCAGATGTTATGCTTTTATCCAAGGAAAGCCAAACGTTTACATTAAAGGGACTGCGTGAAAAACCCGTTTTATCACTGCTGCGGGACTTTTCAGCACCAATCATTCTACACACTCCATTCAATGAAAGAGAACTTATTTTTCTTGCACAACATGATGACAATCACATCAATCGCTGGCAATCTCTTAATCATTTAATGACGCAAGCTTTGATTCAAAGCATTCAAGATAAAACACAAGAAAAAGCAACACTCCCTTCTGCTTTGCTAAAGCTGATTGAAACGATCATAACAGATGAAACCTTAGAGCCTGAATTTCGTGCCTTCTGTTTAAATTTACCTAGTGAAGTTGAGCTTGCTCATACAATCGGTAAAAATATTGACCCAGATCGTATTCATTATGTCCGCAATCAGTTTTTAGCTTCACTTGCACAAACTCATCAAGAGCTCTTAACAAAATTCTATGGACAAATGCAAACCCAAGAGCCCTATTCACCAAACACTGCACAAGCTGGAAAACGAGCATTAAAGAATATCATACTGGATTACCTTTCCATTGCTGAAGCCAATCCAAATCGAGCTGCTATACAATATGCAACAGCTGATAATATGACTGACCGTATGGCTAGTATCGCTGTTCTCGTGAAGCGTTTTAATGAAAGTGAGCAGGCACAAAATGCCTTAAATGATTTTGAAAACCGCTATCGGCATGACCCTTTGGTCATGGATAAATGGTTTTCTATTCAAGCAATGGTTGCTGGCACATCAACACTCGAGAATGTTCAAAAGCTCATGCAACATCCGCTTTTTTCACAAGATAATCCTAATCGTGTACGTTCCCTAATCGGTGTTTTTGCCTCTAACAATCTCACGGGCTTTAATAGGATGGATGGAGCGTCTTATCATTTTCTTTGCCAAGTCATTTTGGAAATTGACAAAAAAAATCCACAGCTTGCTTCACGATTATTAACAATGATGCGCTCTTGGCGACAATTAGAACCTATTCGACAACAAAAACTTGAAACTGAATTAAAAATGATTGCTGTTGCGCCAAAATTATCAAGCGATGTTGCTGATATCATTAATCGTCTGCTCACTTAAAACAAAAAATTATTTTAAATCAATATGCTATAATATTTTTTAAAATAAATTCTATAAACTATTCGATCATCATTAAACCTATAAACAGGTAATCTAAGCCTGTTTATAGGTCACGTTTAAAGTGCTTTTTTCTTTTCATATTCCCAAATTATAAAAGTAAAATTATTTTTTTAAAAAAAAGACTGGACAGAAGACTCCTGTTTTGATTCATTGCACTCGATGGGGTTACTATGAATATCGAAGCAGTTTTTAAATCACATTATTCCAGAATTAAAGGAACGCGAGATGGCTAAATTGGACGCATATAATGCGCCAAGGGAGGTGTATGCTGATTCAAAATCAAGCGCTCAAAGTCGCAAGGAGCGGACAGAGCGTACCAATCTGTTTTCTGGTCCTGCCTATCAAAAACTTCTTTTTATTGAACCTTGGCTGCGACGTTCACTCCCATTTGTAATTCTTGCATTTCTTGTTACGCTAGCAGCGATCCGTTTCCTATCAATCTATGATTGGCGCAACACAATTGATAAAAACACGCATTCTACCATCACTCTCTTAGCTTCTCATATTACCAATACGATTGACCGTGACTTACCTGCAGCCACTCGACAAGGAAAAACTGCTGTTCTTTCTCATAATCATTTACAAAATATCCTGACTAATTTTCGTAACAAAGGTCTTATAAAAACCAGCGCTGTTATTGCTATTGTCGATCAAAAAGGCAATGTCCTAGCTTCATCAAGTTCCGAGATTGTCTTAGGAAAACCCTTACAGGATTTTACCTCTGAAAGCATTGCTTTACAAGCTCTAGGAAAACATGCTGGAATCATGAAAATTACAATAGGAAAAGATATTCCTGCTCTCGCTTCCTTTCAGCAAACAGAAAATGGACAATATGGGGTATTCATCAGTGAAAAAATGCAACATATTTACATGGAATGGCGGAAAGCTCTCTCGTTAAATATAACCATGTTTATTGGAACTAGTGGCGTTATCCTCGCTCTTCTTTATGCTTATTACAACCAAATTGTACGAGCACGCAAAACAGATCTTGTTTCAGAAAAAATTCAAAACCGTATTGATATGGCAATGATGCGTGGACGCTGTGGACTATGGGATTGGAATATGGCAAGTGGACGTGTCTACTGGTCACGAGCAATGTACGAAATGCTCGGCTATGTCCCTCAAGATGCACTGCTCTCAATTTCCCAAATTAGCGCCATTATCAATCCAAATGATGCGAATTTTTTTGATCTTGCTCAGGAATTAATGAGCGGTAAAAAGAAGCATATCGATATTAACGTTCCTATGCGTCATGCTGATGGTCATTATGTATGGATGCGCATTCGTGCCGAAGTTACTGAAGAAGAAGAACCCCATTTGGTTGGTATTTCCTTCGATATTAGTGAACAGCAACAATTGGCTGAACAAACAGCGCAAGCCGACCTTCGTATCCGTGATGCGATTGAAAACATTTCAGAATCTTTCGTCTTGTGGGATGCTGAAGGACGTTTAGTCATGTCCAACAGCAAATTTTGCGAATATGCCGCTATTCCTAAACAAATTCTCCAATCAGGTATCCAACGTGCAACGGTCGAAGCCATGGCACGCCCTGCACTCAGTGAATATCCCCTTAAAGATGATGGTACTGGTAACTTAACCAGTATTCGCCAAACGGCAGATGGTTGTTGGCTCAAAATTAACGAACGACGAACCCAAGATGGAGGATTGGTTTGTATTGGTACTGACATTTCTGAGCTTAAACAACAACAGGAAAAATTTGAAGACAGTGAAAGGCGTCTTTTTTCTTTCATTCAAGAACTCAAGCGCGCGCGAGGGAGTGCTCAACAACGCGCAACAGAAGTTGAAAAACTTAATAAAAGTTTGAAAGCAGAAAAAGAACGCGCCGAAAGTGCTAATAAGGCTAAATCAGAATTTTTAGCCAATATGTCTCATGAATTGCGCACGCCTCTGAATGCTATTCTTGGTTTTTCAGATATCATGTTGCAATCGACTTTTGGTCCTCTTGGTTCACAACGCTATAAGGAATATATGCATGATATTTACAATTCAGGAACCCATCTTCTAACCCTTATCAATGACATCCTTGATATGTCAAAAATCGAAGCAGGAAGATTTACGCTTGATTGTAAAAATACCGATCTTGAGCCCATCATTAGTGAAGCAGTACGAACACTAACACCTCAAGCTCAAGAAAAAAATATTGTTGTTACAACAAACATTACCCCAGAACTTCATGCTGAAGTTGATGGTCGTGCAATGAAACAGATTTTCCTTAATCTCATCTCTAATGCCGTTAAATTTACGCCTTCTGGCGGAAATATTGATGTCTGCGCTTTCAAGAAAAAAAATAACCTTATTTTTAAAATTACAGATACAGGCGTTGGTATTCCCCAATCAGCAATTAAAAAACTTGGGCAACCTTTTGAACAAGTCGAAAATCAGCTCACTAAATCTCATACGGGCTCAGGTCTTGGATTAGCCATTTCACGCTCCTTGCTAGAACTCCACAAAGGAAAACTTGAAATTACTTCAAAAGAAATGAAAGGAACAACTGTAACGATTATAATGCCCATCACACAAAGTTAAATTTTTCCATTTTGTTCCCGTTGTAGTAAAATCTGTTTCCGTTTTTCCCCCCAACGATACCCTGAAATAAAACCATTTTTACGCACAACACGATGACACGGAATGATAATAGCCAATTCGTTACGTGCACAGGCATGAGCAACGGCACGAAAAGCTTTCGGCATACCAATACGGCATGCTAAGATCTCATATGAAATTGTTTCACCACATGGTATATCACATAATACTGCCCATACTTGTCGTTGAAAAACTGTACCATTTATATCTAAGGGAAAATTATATTTTTTTACCAGCTTAGGTGTTTCTATCATGGCTATAATATGGGCAACTTCTCTCTTAAATGTATTGTCACCTACAACTTGTTGTGCATCACCAAAGCGTATCGTAAACTCCTGTAATAATTGCTCTATAGTGTCTCCTAACGCTATATGACAAATCCCTTTTTGAGACCTAGCCACCAAAAGCTTTCCTATTGATACATCTTTCAGACAGAATACTCTCGTTTGGGAAATATTCAGCATTTTAGCCTTCTTTATATTTTAAAAAGTTTTGAACATCATCCATAAAGTAAAGGGAGAGTATTCACTATCTTTTAAAAACAAACAAAATCATTCTGAAATTATCTCCTTAGCCATTGTATTAAAATACACTCTCACCTTTTTATGAAATGGAAAGATACATAGATTGACTTTCTTCCTACCCTAAGACGGAAACTTCGACCAGAGCTGATCTATCAACAATCTTGCTTTTTATATAACAGATTCCAACTGAACCCATTTGATATGGTTTATTTCATAAGCTCTCTACAGACAAATCCTGCTCTGAATTCTATCATACACTCTAATAAAAACACCTTAATGTAGTAAATTTTCATACCTTATATCACAACTCTAAACGGCAGTATTTTACGGAACAACACGATAAGCTTCCCATTTTATTTTACGAAATCCCATCGAACCATAAATAATAGCTTATGTTTTACAAGCAACAGAAAAAGCGCGTGCTCTCTTAAGCAAAAAACGTCATAAAACACAAAGAAAGTATGCCGGCAATGGATTGGAAAGATGTCCCGGCTTTTTATGCTCCACAGTATGCTTGAATATTCTAATTTGTTGGAGCACTGTTATTATTTTTTATCAAAGGTCATACTTTTGATAAACTGACGAGATGACTCAACTCAAAAAAGAAATTTATCTTCAATTTTATGAAAAAAAGCATGGAAAAGGTATTTTAATGCTTACTTTCTTTGTCACTTAACTTATAAAATGACGGTAGCCTCAGAACTAAAATATTTTGCCCGCAACAATCGCACACAGATATTTGTCATAGGAAAAAGCCATGCCCAAACGCACAGATATAAAATCTATTCTTATCATCGGAGCAGGACCTATTATCATTGGTCAGGCATGTGAATTTGATTATTCAGGCACTCAAGCCTGTAAAGCATTAAAAGAAGAAGGTTACCGAATTATTTTGGTAAATTCTAATCCTGCCACGATTATGACAGATCCAGATCTAGCTGATGCAACTTATATAGAGCCCATTACTCCTGAAATAGTTGCCAAAATTATTGCTCACGAGCGTCCCGATGCCCTTTTGCCCACTATGGGAGGACAAACAGCCCTCAATACTGCTTTATCATTAAAGCGTATGGGTATTTTAGACCGCTATCATGTTGAAATGATAGGAGCCAATGCTGATGCTATTGATAAAGCTGAAGATCGTGCTTTATTCCGCCAAGCGATGGCAAAAATCGGTTTGGAAACGCCACGCTCTATGTTAGCCAATGCAACAGAACTGAAAGAAGAAAATCGCCAACAACACGCAAAAACGTGTGCTGAACTTAAAGCAAAACTTTCTGGTGCTGCGCTTGACAAAGCACTCGAAGAACTTGAGCGCAACTGGCGACATACCGAAGCTGATCGCAAACAACATTATATCGCTCATGCAACAGCAAAAGCAGTTCAAGCTCTTGATGTTGTTGGGCTTCCAGCTATTATTCGTCCTTCATTCACCCTTGGTGGAACTGGTGGTGGAATCGCTTATAACCGCTCTGAATTCTATGAAATTATTGAACGTGGGCTTGAAGCTTCACCAACAACAGAAGTATTAATTGAAGAAAGTGTTTTAGGGTGGAAAGAATATGAGATGGAAGTTGTTCGTGATAAGAACGACAACTGTATCATCGTTTGTTCTATTGAAAACATTGATCCAATGGGGATTCATACCGGTGATTCGATCACTGTAGCACCTGCTCTCACCTTAACCGATAAAGAATATCAATGTATGCGTAATGCTTCGATTGCTGTTTTGCGCGAAATTGGTGTTGAAACGGGGGGATCCAATGTACAGTTTGCTGTCAATCCTGAAAATGGGCGCCTCATTGTTATTGAAATGAATCCGCGTGTTTCTCGCTCTTCAGCGCTTGCCTCAAAAGCAACGGGGTTTCCCATTGCCAAAGTAGCGGCTAAACTGGCTGTTGGTTATACACTTGATGAATTAAAAAATGATATCACGGGTGGTGCAACACCAGCATCATTTGAACCTTCTATTGACTATATTGTGACAAAAATTCCTCGTTTTGCGTTCGAAAAATTTCCCGGTTCATCACCTGTCCTCACAACTGCGATGAAATCTGTAGGAGAAGTCATGGCAATTGGACGCACTTTTCAAGAATCGTTACAAAAAGCACTCCGTGGACTTGAAACAGGGCTTACGGGTCTTGATGAAATTGTGATTCCAGAGCATGCTGAAGGTGATGAAAAAAGTTCTATACGCTCAGCCATTGCCATACCAAGCCCTGATCGTCTACGCTATATTGCTCAAGCCATGCGCACAGGCTTACCCTTAAATGAGATTCACCAAATTAGCAAAATTGATCCGTGGTTTTTAGAACAAATAGCCTCCATCATTGAAATGGAGCAGCGTATCCGCATTCATGGATTACCCCAAGACGCAGATAATTTACGTATGTTAAAAGCTATGGGCTTTTCAGATGCGCGATTAGCCTCCCTTACAGGGAAAGAACCGGATTATATCGCTGCTTTACGTAAATCACTGAATGTTAAACACGTCTTCAAACGGATTGATACTTGTGCCGCTGAATTTTCTTCTCCTACAGCCTATATGTATTCAACATATGAAGTTCCCTTTGCAGGTGTAGAGCACTCGGAAGCACACGTTTCTGAACGCAAAAAAATTGCTATTTTAGGCGGTGGACCAAACCGCATTGGGCAAGGTATTGAATTTGATTACTGTTGCTGCCACGCTGCTTTTGCACTGCGTGATGCAGGATTTGAAGCGATTATGATTAACTGTAATCCTGAAACAGTTTCAACCGACTATGATACCTCTGATCGCCTTTACTTTGAATCTTTAACAACAGAAGACGTTATCGCTATTTTAGAAGCAGAACAGGAAAAAGGAGATTTGGTTGGAGTCATCGTCCAATTTGGCGGACAAACACCCTTGAAATTGGCAAGCGCTCTAGAAAAACACAATATCCCCATCCTAGGTACTTCACCTGACGCTATCGACTTAGCAGAAGATAGAGACCGCTTTCAAAAACTGTTATTTAAACTTAATTTAACACAACCTCAAAATGGTATTGCCCACTCCATTGAACAAGCACGCCTCATTGCCCACGAACTAGGCTTCCCTTTGGTTGTACGTCCCTCTTATGTTTTAGGAGGACGTGCTATGCAAATTATTCGTGATGAACGTAGCTTACAAAATTATTTACTTGAGAGTGTCCCTGAATTAATTTCAGAAGATATCAAAGTCCGTTATCCTAACGACACAACAGGACAAATCAATATATTGCTTGGTAAAAATCCGCTTCTCTTTGATACCTATTTAACAGAAGCAATTGAAGTAGATGTTGATTGTCTATGTGATGGTAACGAAACACTAATCGTTGGTATTATGGAACATATTGAAGAAGCTGGTATCCACTCTGGTGATTCAGCATGTTCTCTACCAGTCCATACGCTCTCAAATAAAATAGTTACTGAATTAGAGCGCCAAACCAAAGCATTAGCACAAGCACTTCATGTTCGCGGCTTAATGAATGTACAATATGCTATAAAAGATGACACTATTTATGTCTTAGAAGTCAATCCCCGTGCTTCACGTACTGTCCCATTTGTTGCAAAAACGATTGGTCGCCCTATTGCTAAAATGGCTGCACGTATTATGGCAGGAGAAACGCTTCATGATGCTCTTCAGGCTTATGGTGGATTACCTTCTTTGCAAAAAAAACAACATATTGCCGTCAAGGAAGCCGTATTTCCTTTTGCTCGTTTTTCAGGTGTTGATACACTTCTTGGTCCAGAAATGCGCTCAACCGGTGAAGTTATGGGACTTGACTATGAATTTTCGCTTGCTTTTGCTAAAGCCCAACTTGGAGCTGGTGTAAAACTCCCTAAAGAGGGAACTTTGTTCGTTTCTGTAAGAGATGAAGATAAAAAACGCATCTTAAATCCTGTAAAACGTTTAACTGAGCTTGGCTTTTCTGTTGTCGCCACAAGTGGAACACAAAAATTTCTCACCGAACACCACGTTGAAGCAAAAAAAATTAACAAAGTTCTAGAGGGACACCCCCATATTGAAGACGCTATTCGTAATCGCAAAATTCAATTGATTTTTAATACAACTAGCACGGCCAGTGCCATCTCAGATTCAAAATCATTACGTTATGCAGCCCTCATGCAAAATGTTCCCTATTATACAACAATAGCTGGAGCCGAAGCCGTTGTAGAAGCGATCAAAGCACTCAAAAAAAGGCGCCTTGAAGTACGTTCACTACAAAGTTATTTCAGTTGAATTTTTCTACTTAACAAAATGTACACTGTTTTCTTATTTTTTCTTTATATAAAAATTGATTAAGACTTGCTTTTTGTTCCAAAAACTTTTATAGAGGTTTCATCGAATTTTCGGTTACGTGACTTTCTTTCCTGTGCAATCTGCACTTTCGACGAAACTTCTCCCACCTAATTTCGATCTACAACCGTATTGAAGAAATGAAAGCTTCAATACTCAATATAATTATATATTCTAAGGAGTTTCCTATGTCTACAGGAACAGTTAAGTGGTTTAATACAACAAAAGGTTTCGGATTCATTCAACCTAGTGATGGTAGTGCAGATGTATTTGTACACATTTCTGCTGTCGAGCGTTCTGGTCTAAACAGTCTTAATGAAGGGCAAAAAATTTCTTATGATGTTCTTCAAGATCGTCGTTCAGGAAAATTTGCCGCTGGTAACCTTGCAGCCCTTTAAAGTTTAAATTCTGCAATATTTTATTTAAAAATCTTCGTCTGTAATGACGAAGATTTTTTTTATTTTGTATAAAGCATCATTTTACCTTGTTAACATAAAAGACTGCTTATCTCCTTTGCACAATTTATCACCCCCCTTATACTTCCTCAAAACTTTCATAAAATCTACAAAGAGATTATCTTGTGAAATCTCAAAAAAGAAGAATATAAAGCCCGTGTAAGAGTATTTTAGAAGTTTTTTATTGCATCCAATATAATCTCTTATAGAATATCCTTAAAGCAATAACCATTTGTTGATATAATATAAGGATTTAAAATTATGGCTTTTATTGCCGACAAACTGTCTCTTATCAAACCTTCTGCAACAATAGCTGCTTCTCAAAAGGCCCGCCATTTAAAAGCATTAGGGCGCAATGTTATTGCTTTAAGTGCTGGAGAGCCAGACTTTGATACCCCAGACAACATCAAAAACGCGGCTATTGAAGCTATTCGAAGAGGAGAAACAAAATACCCTCCCATATCTGGAATTCCAGAATTGCGCCAAGCAATTTCTGCAAAGTTTAAAAGAGAAAATAACCTTCTTTACCAACCAGAACAAATTATTGTTGGTACCGGTGGAAAACAAATTCTCTTTAATGCATTCATGGCAACTTTGAATAAAGGAGATGAGGTCATCATTCCATCCCCTTATTGGGTTAGTTATCCAGAAATGGTCGCACTCAACGATGGTAAGCCTGTCTTTTTAGAAACGAAAGCCGAATTTTCTTATAAACTCCAACCCCAAGAGCTAGAAGCTGCCATTACCCCCAAAACCAAATGGTTCATCTTTAACTCTCCTTCAAATCCATCAGGTGCTGCTTATACACATAATGAATTGAAAAAACTCACAGATGTTTTAGTAAAATATCCTCATGTTTATATCCTTTCCGATGATATATATGAACATCTCACATATGAGGGTTTTACCTTTGTTACTCCAGCTCAAGTAGAACCAGCGCTTTATGAGCGTACACTCACAATGAATGGTGTTTCTAAAGCCTATGCGATGACGGGATGGAGAATCGGCTATGCAGGCGGACCAAAAGAATTAATTAAAGCCATGGATACCATTCAAGGACAGCAAACATCTGGAACAAGTGTCATTTCACAATGGGCTGCGGTTGAAGCACTCAACGGGCCACAAGACTTTATTGCTAAAAATAAAAGTATTTTTCAAACACGCCGTGATCTCGTTGTCTCCATGCTAAATCAAGCTCCTGGCATTCACTGTCCAACGCCTGAGGGTGCTTTTTATGTTTATCCTTCTTGCTCCGGAATTATTGGAAAGAAAACACCTAACGGCCAATGTATTACCAATGACGAGGACTTCGCCATAGCGCTTCTAGAAACAGAAGCTGTTGCTGTCGTCCAAGGATCTGCTTTTGGACTTGGATCAGCTTTTCGTATTTCTTATGCAACATCAGAAGAATTACTTGAAGAAGCTTGTATACGTATACAGCGCTTTTGCAACAGTCTAATTTAAAATTTTTAAATATCATCTCTTGTGATTGTTTTTACCGAATGTCAGTATATCCGAGAAAATATCGGAAACTGTGTCATGGTCTAAATCTATCGATTCAGCAAAAATATCTATGAATAAACACAAAAATAGAGGCTGTAGATAAAGATCAAAAAAATCTAGCTATCAAATAAATGAATCGGTCTATTATCATAAGAGATGAAAAACCTATTCTGCTTTCTCCATTCAATTTATAACTCTAAAAAAGACCGAGCGCTTTTAAACACAATTGCCCTTATAATCAAAGGCCCTTACAATAGAATCTCTTCTATTTCTCGGCTTCTTCTTCGTCCTAAAATGAAGAAGAAGCCACCTCCCATCGTTGTGTAAGCAATCCAGTTTCCTTTAAGTTCTATCTAATAACTACTTGATTTACTTCATAGGCTTTATGAACAAGACCTGCCTTAAATATTCACCTCACACTCTAATAAAAAGCACTTCATGTATAAGGTTTTAAATATTTTATATCACACCCCTAAAAGACAGACTTTTATGGTATAACAGGATAAATCTCTCTTAAACTCCTCATTGAATTTTAGTATTCTTAAAAAATTGTTGGATATCCACAAGTTTCGAAATTTTTGCCTTATCATCTTCCCATATATTGCAATTTCTAAGGACTCTTTCAAAAATAATAAAAAAAAGCCGGACATATTGTCCGGCAAATTTGGAAAATCTTCAGAGATAAAATCAATCTGATAGATCTTCGTAAGGGAACACTCAAGAAAACGCACTGGGAGGCAACATAATCAAGAGATAGCATTCTATGTCATTTTATAAGAAAAAGCACAATAAAGACTTAAGCGTATCTGCTATGCAATAAACACATAGCTTTAAATTTGTCTCCATTATGTAGCACTCTCTTTAATTAAATATAAAAATGTAAGCTACACCATCACACGATTGTCCATTATATAATAGCTCTCACGTTTGCTAGCATTTGTAAAAAAACATTTATCCCTTTTTTCAAAAATATTTACCCGCGCAGACTCCCTCCACTTTTAATGTGCAACGAATAATTTTAATTGATTCAATATGAGCAAATTTGAAACGAAAGAATATTACGGGAGTCTCAAGTTTCAAAACAGCTAATTGTTCCTTATAAATTAAGACATTAATATTAAAAAGACCACTGACGAGCTTTTAAAAAAATATAATCTCGAAAAGCATTTAACCTTGCCAAATTCTTTAAATTATAAGGATAACAAAAAAAAGTATCAAAAGAAGGAATATCAACCATATCAGGAAAAAGACGCACCAAATGCTCATCATTATTGACGATATAATCAGGAAGCACAGCAATCCCAAGATCACGCATAAGCGCATTCTTTATTGAGATGATATTGTTGATTTGTAGAACTGAAACGCGCAATGATCCATCACTTCTACCAGCCTTTTCCAACCAATTTAAACCAGACAAATAAGGTGGAACAGGTTCACCGAACGAAATAATACGATGCTCATCGAGATCAGATAATTTTTCCGGCTTTCCATAATTTGCAATATACTTTTCCGAAGCATAAACATGCATATGAATTGTAAAGAGTTTTCTTTGTATAAGATCAGGTTGTTTGGGTTGATGTAAGCGAACAGCACAATCCGCATGACACATTGTCAAATCAAGCTCTTCATCGGAAAGCAAAAGCTGAACCTGCATATCAGGATAAAGACTAAGAAATTCTGGCATACGCTCTGCAATCCACCCTGCACCCATTCCAAAGGTCGAGGTCACACGCAAGTGCCCCGTTGGTTTTGCATAGCTTTCACTTAATTGCAAACGCACACTTTCAAGCTTCATCAAAACATCATGAGCTGTACGATAAAGAGTTTCTCCCTGTTCTGTAAGAATCAAACCACGCGCATGACGTTGAAATAAGGATACCCCAACCTCTTGTTCTAAAGCCGAAACCTGTCGTGAAACGGCTGATTGAGATAAATGAAGTTTTTGAGCAGCATGCGTAAAAGATCCCGCTTCTGCTGCAGCGTGAAAAACCCTTAACTTATCCCAATCCAACGGTGGCGCCACAATTAATTCTACCTCTATATTCTCTATTTTCTCAATGAGTTACTAACGCTTGGATATATCCAAAAACCGTTCTGCTTCCAACGCTGCCATACATCCTCTTCCCGCAGCTGTTACAGCTTGGCGGAATGTTTCATCTGTCACATCCCCAGCAGCAAAAACACCAGCAATGCTTGTTGCTGTTGAGTCCGGTGCTGTCCATAAATAGCCGCCTCGTTTTTGTTTCAGCTGTCCTTCAAACAGAGAAACAGCAGGATTATGCCCAATGGCAATAAATATGCCCTCTGCATTCACTTTCATCTCATGACCTGTCTTAACATTTTTCAGACGTGCACCTGTTACAACAGCGCCCATTGAATCTTGAGCTGGCAGCCCCACAATTTCTTCGACCACATGATCCCAAAAAACACGCACATTATTACAAGCCAGCAACCTATCTTGCAAAATTTTTTCTGCCCGAAACTGCCCCCGCCTGTGAACCACGCTTACACTCTTAGCCAAATGCGATAAATAAAGTGCTTCTTCAACAGCCGTATTTCCTCCTCCCACGACAATAACGTCCTTATCACGATAAAAAAAGCCATCACATGTAGCACAAGCGGAAACACCTCCGCCCATAAAGGTCTGTTCACTTTCTAAACCAAGCCAGCGTGCTTGAGCTCCTGTTGCAATAATCAGTGCATCACAAGAATATTGTGTTCCTGAATCCCCATATAAGACAAAAGGATACTTCAACAAATCAGCCTTTATAATTGTATCATAGACAATTTTTGTCCCCATATTCTCAGCTTGTTTTGCCATTTGTTCCATCAACCATGGTCCTTGAATGGGATCTGCAAAACCTGGATAATTCTCAACATCAGTTGTAATTGTTAATTGTCCACCCTGCTGCAAGCCCGTCACCAAAACCGGCTTAAGCATTGCTCTTGCTGCATAGATCGCCGCTGTATAACCAGCCGGACCTGAGCCAATAATCAGCAGACGAATATGCGATTGCACCATTAAATCCCCTTCACTTTATTATAAATTAATTATTCTATAAATGATAACGGAATGCAGCTTTTTAAAAAAATATTTTTCAAGAGCCCTAATTATGTTATGTATACTTCTTTTCAAGTTTTATGAAAAGGTCTGATTACTAATTCATCAAGGCACGCTAATGTTAAGAATTAATCCTTATCCTATAAAGAGAAAAATGTAACTTCTTATGAGCACAAAACCATAATAAAAAGAGATACAAAGATAGGGAACGATCATTTTTCAATTTATTATCAATGTCTGTGCACGTTTTGCCTTAATCATGGGAGGAGCAATGCTTTTGCCAATTTTTGTGGATTTGCACGACAACAATCGTAATTGGATAAGCTTTCTCTATTCTTGTGCCATAACCACCATGTTAGCAACGCTGATTCTTTTAGCAACTAAGGGAGCTACTTGTCGCTTTTCAGCACGGCTTGGCTTTATGCTCACTGTTTGTCTTTGGCTTACAGGAAGCATCGTAGGTGCCTTACCTCTTTATCTTTCTCCTCTTCCCATCTCTCTAGCAGGAGCCATTTTTGAATCTGTTTCTGGAATTACAACAACAGGCTCCACAGTCCTTTCTGATCTTGATAATTTATCGCGAAGTATTTTGTTATGGCGTTCCCTTATATGCTGGATTGGGGGCATTGGTTTTATCGGTTTAGCCCTCTTGCTTTTGCCTTCACTGCGTGTGGGTGGCGTGCGACTTTTTCATATGGAATCATCTGATAAATCTGAAAAAATATTGCCTCGCATCAACCAAATTGCTAACGGAATTATCATCGCTTATGTTGGGTTAACATTGGCTTGTATGCTTTCTTATTTTGCTGCAGGCATGAATTTATTTGATGCCATTAACCATGCAATGAGTACAGTAGCAACAGCTGGTTTTTCAACGCATGATGCTTCTTTTGGCTATTTTTCTGATAAACCAGCCATCTTAATTATTTCAACAATCTTCATGTTGCTTTCTGCTTTACCCTTCGTACTTTATGTTAAATTAGTCCTTCCTGGACACTCCAAACGCTTCCTTGACCCACAAGTGATTGTTTTTCTCCATATCGTTCTCCTTTTCAGCTTTGCTTTAGCGGCATGGCTACGGTTTTATGATCATCGCGCGTTCCACTTGATTTTCCTTGATGTCATTTTTCACCTTTCATCCATTATTAGCACCACAGGTTATAGCGCTGAAGATTATCAACTTTGGGGACCGTTTGCGCTTGGAATTTTCTTCATTGTTTCTTTTACAGGCGGATGTGCTGGTTCTACTTCTGGTGGCATGAAAATCAATCGCCTCATTATTCTTTGGCGTATTACACAAACAAATATAGAAAAACTTCTTTCTCCTAATGTCGTTGTAAAAGCGCGCTACGATCACTCAAATATATCAAATGATGTTGCTCAAGCCGTTTTGTTTTTTGTCTGTCTTTATATGTTTTGCCTTGTTATCGGCACTGCACTTTTGCTTACAACCGGTCTTGACTTTACCTCTGCCTTTACGGGGGTCTTAACCGCACTTTCAAATGTTGGTCCAGGCTTTGGAGATATTATTGGCCCCACTGGTAATTTCTCTACAATCAACGACCATGCTTTATGGATTTTAAGTTTTCTAATGTTAGCTGGACGCCTTGAAATCATAACAATATTCGTCCTTTTTATTCCCGCTTTCTGGCGTGAACAATTCTAATGCAGAGAGTATTTTATTCTACCATGATAAAAAATTTACAAGATAAAAAGGTGTGAACAGTATGCATCATAATATTCACCCCTTACTCAATCCACTGAAGATTTTCTAAAATTCTATACAAATCATCATATCAATGATATAAAAATAATTCAACAAAAACAATCAAATACCAATATTTTCAAAACCATAACATATAAAGCTTCACTTTATTGATCTTCTTTATCAAATAAAGTGGACGCATAGAACATTCTTTTTTACGAATAATCTCTCATGCAAAAAATATGAATATTTACTGATAAAAGTGTTTTTTCTCTTTAATAGAGTTACCTCCTTATAGAAAAAAATGCTATTATATTACGAACTCACAAGCTTATAAAAAAACATCTCACAGTACTCATCACCCCCATTCCACGACAGCCTTCATGAAAGATATAAAATGGTCACCATCATTTTTACTTAAATAACAATAAGGTGCAAGTCGGTACTACAAAATAAGATATAAATTAGTACCACCATATTATTTCTGTTAATGTCGTAACAGCTTGCATTTCAGACAATTTATAAGAAATCTCTTTACACCTTGTCTTCAATAGTTTTTATCCACCACATGCCTTCTTCCGATTGTGATGTGCTAGAGGATAGCTCTCATTGATTTAATATCAACAGATTTGACATAAGAAAATCTTACGGTACTCAAAGCTCTTATTCAAATTGAAAAGGTAAATTATCTATAAAAATCATATATATATATTGATCTTAAATCCATCTTATCATGAATTTATTGAAAATATGTACGACTATTTTATCCATGGAGATAGCATCATTATCTTTTTAAGACAAGAAAACGTTTTTTTTGCTATCTATTTAAGTCTTACAAAACGAACAATATCAGTACGAAACCGTATAAGATAGTGCATAAATCCCCAGACTTGAGTTAAAGCATTATTTTCTTATTCTAAAATATCAATGAATAAAAGTAGCTTTCCTCTCTCCTAGTATGCTTTATCATAAACTACATATCGCTCTCAAGCATATACATTTTTAATCTTTTATCCAAAATTTTGGGAACTTTTTATAGTGTTCTACTAAAGACAATATAAATTTTGTAAAATAACATTTATATCATTGAGCTGTTTTCTTGATGACTATGAAAAACCTTTAAGGAAAACACTTTTTATCATCCCTCAAGAAGATTTTTGATATCATATCAAAGTGTTTTTTCCGCAAACAGTTCTTTGTAAACACTTTCAATCTTGCTTGCCTCTTTTTCCAAAGGAAAGTGAGTACGAACATGGGTTAAAGCTTTCTTTCCGGCTGCCAATGTTTTTTCCACATCAGAAAAATAAGGTTCAATTGCTGCGGTTAAAGCCGAACCATCTCCTGCTTTTACAACTGTTCCTGTCGCTTCTACAACCAATTCTTTATAAGCTCCTGCATCACTCGTTACAACCGCAACCTGTGATGCCATTGCTTCTAATGGCGTTAAACCGAAACCTTCTGTACGAGAAGGTGCAACATAAAGTGTTAAACGACGATACCACAAAGGGATGTCCAGAATCTCACCAAGAAAAATAATGCGGTCGCTTAAACCAGCTTCAGCAATCTTTTGGCGTAACTCTTTTTCAAAATGATAATATTGCTCTGTCGTACGACCAGCGATAAGTGCTGTCCATTCGGGGTAATCAGGCAATAATGCTATCATGGCATCAACAAATAAATCTGTTCCCTTTGAGTAGCGCAGACGCCCAAAACATCCTACCGCATATTTTCCTGGAAATCCTGTCGAAGAAAAGCAATCATCAAAAGTCTGTGGTGGAGTAAAACGCCTCACATCCACCCCATGCATAATAACCTTATGAGGCACTTCTAGATAAGCGCCCGTACGTGTACTGGTAGCTATAACCCTATCCATACAGCGAATCAACCATTTGGTAAAAGGCTTATGATGACGTTGTGAAGCCGAAGTAAAGATGAGTTTAAGCTTCATTCGCAAAACATCGCGTAAAAAGATCCCACAAAGCATCTCAATATTGCGTCGTGCATGCCAAATACGAAATGGCTTCCCTTTCGGACTTTTCCAAAGTCCGAAAAGGTCCCTAAAGGCAAGAGCCGGTAAAGTTTGTGGTAAACCAAACCCCAAAGTGGATATACGTATACCCTGTTCGCGTTGCATTGGAATAAGCTGAATAATCGTAGATGTTACTCCCGACAAACGCCTTTTAAAGTGAGGCGCAATAACCTCAGTTTCGTCCAAAGATACACGCATAATAATCCATATGTTATTTAGATGTACTGAACCTTAATGATCTCATAATTATGCGCACCACCTGGTGCATTCACCTCAATCACATCACCTTCTTGCTTGCCAATAAGTGCACGTGCGATAGGCGAAGAAATAGAGATTTTACCAACCTTTACATCAGCTTCTTGATCTCCTACGATCTGATACACTTTTTTTTCTTCAGTGTCCTCATCCAAGAGTTTAATGGTTGCGCCAAATTTTATTTTGTCACCTGAAAGACGCGAGACATCTATAACTTCTGCTCGCGCGATATAATCTTCAAGCTCATTTATACGCCCCTCATTATGACTTTGCGCTTCTTTAGCTGCGTGATACTCAGCATTTTCGGATAAATCACCATGCGCACGCGCTTCAGAAATTGCTTCAATAATTCGCGGACGCTCCTGTTGTTGACGCCAACGCAACTCTTCTTTAAGACTCTCAAAACCAGCTGTAGTCATCGGAACTTTTTCCATAATCCGTCCCTTTCTATTACACGGAAGGTTTAATAAAAATACAAAAAACGGCTTCCAAAATTACTTTTGGAATCCGAAAACTACGATCTTTTTTATTATATAGTACAGTATCGCTGTTTTCCATACAAAAATAAATAAAGGAAACAAAACATGCACAAATAGTGATTAAAACATCTCATTTTGGTGTTTAAAACGTTAAACTTCACTATTCTCTTTAAAAGTGTCCTAAAGAAGAAAGAATTGTATTTTTTTCTGTTTTATCATAATCTAGTAAAAGAAATCATATGGGATATGAAGAGAGAAGGATAGAAAATCTCTAAAGAAATTCTTTACAGAAAAATGAAAAAAATCGTCATTTTTTTTATGTTTGGCTCTTTCTTTTTAGCCACAACAATATCAGAGGCAGCAGATGCTTTTGTTACGAGAAATCTTAATTTTAGAACAGGTCCCAGCACTCAGTATGCGCTTTGCGGCTTAATCTCTGCTGGAGAATTGGTTTTTGTTAAAAACTGTGAAGGAAATTGGTGCCATATCCGATATAACACTCAAATAGGTTGGGTGTCATCTCGTTATCTTTCATTTAAAGATGGAAACGATCTTTATCACACATATACAATGTCTTTAGTGCCCAAACATACCGATTATTCTCCATAACAGCCATAATAACTTATGCCCTCTTGAATATCATCATGGCAAAAATGCAATAGTGTCCACGAACAACCACAAATATACCCCCTCCAAAGAAATACTTCAAAGAACTCTTCTCATGAAAAACTTGATCAATATCCTAATGAAAGCTCTAATAAACCAAAATAAATCTGTTCAATAACGTTTTGCTGTTGTCGTAATAAATTTGTAAAATTAGTATTTTCTTTAAAATCACCAACACTTTTCTATCAAAGGATACAACAATGAAAAATGGTGTTACTGCAACAGTAGAAGCTCTTTCTGCTCTCATTGCTTCAGGTAATCCTCTTTTTAAGAATGGCGCGTTATGGACACCTCACCGCCCTGTTCGTCCTGAAAAGTCTGAAGGTGGTATTCCATTTCAACTCGAAACATCTTTTAAACCCGCGGGAGATCAACCTCAAGCCATAAAAACTCTGGTTGAGGGAATTCAAAAAGATGAACGTACACAAGTGCTTTTGGGTGTTACCGGCTCAGGAAAAACCTATACAATGGCCAATATCATTGAAAAAACACAGCGTCCAGCTTTAATCTTAGCACCAAATAAAACTCTAGCAGCGCAGCTTTACGGTGAATTTAAAAGTTTTTTTCCCCATAATGCCGTCGAATATTTTGTTTCCTATTATGACTATTATCAGCCAGAAGCCTACGTTGCACGCTCTGATACCTATATTGAAAAAGAATCCTCAATTAATGAACAAATCGACCGGATGCGTCATGCTGCAACACGCGCCGTCTTAGAGCGTGATGACGTTATTATCGTCGCCTCTGTCTCCTGCATCTACGGAATTGGTTCCGTAGAAACCTATACGGCCATGACCTTCCAAATAGCAAAAGGGGACAAACTCAATCAACGAACACTCTTGGCTGATTTAGTCTCTCAACAGTATTATCGACAAGATATCAATTTCATTCGTGGTTCCTTTCGTGTACGAGGGGATACAATCGAAATTTTCCCTGCCCACCTCGAAGATCGTGCTTGGCGTATTTCGCTCTTTGGCGATGAAGTGGAAACAATTACGGAATTCGATCCTCTCACCGGACAAAAAACAGGCGATCTTCAATCGATTAAAATTTATGCCAATTCACACTATGTAATACCGCGACCAACACTCAATCAAGCAATGAAAGCCATCAAAATGGAACTCGTTCAACGCCTCGATGAGTTGAACGCAGCTGGACGTCTTTTAGAAGCACAACGTTTAGAACAACGTACAATTTTTGATTTAGAAATGTTAGAAACCACCGGCTCATGCGCCGGAATAGAAAATTATTCACGTTATTTAACAGGACGAAAACCCGGAGAACCACCACCAACCTTGTTCGAATACATTCCAAATAATGCTCTTGTTTTTATCGATGAAAGCCACGTAACCATTCCCCAAATTGGGGGCATGTACCGAGGTGACTTTCGTAGAAAAGCAACACTAGCAGAATATGGTTTTCGCCTCCCTTCTTGTATGGATAACCGTCCTTTGCGCTTTGAAGAATGGGATGCTATGCGCCCACAAACGATTGCTGTCTCCGCAACACCTGGACGCTGGGAAATAGAACAATCTCACGGCACTTTTGCGGAACAAGTTATTCGCCCAACAGGGCTTGTTGACCCACCAACAGAGGTTCGTCCAGCCAAAAATCAAGTCGATGATGTTGTGAATGAAATTCGTAAAACAATTCAAAAAGGCTACCGTACATTGGTGACAGTTCTCACAAAGCGTATGGCTGAGGACTTAACTGAATATCTCCACGAACAAGACATTCGTGTACGCTACATGCATTCTGACATTGATACATTAGAACGCATTGAAATTCTACGCGATCTTCGGCTTGGCACCTTTGATGTCCTCATCGGTATCAACTTGCTCCGAGAAGGCTTAGATATTCCAGAATGTGGTTTTGTTGCCATTCTAGATGCCGATAAAGAGGGCTTTTTGCGCTCTGAAACTTCCCTCATACAAACAATCGGACGTGCTGCACGTAACGTAGATGGCCGTGTTATCCTCTATGCAGATACGATCACTGGTTCCATAGAACGAGCCTTACAGGAGACACAAAGACGTCGACAAAAACAAATAGCCTATAATGAAGAACACCATATCACACCGAAAAGTATCAAAAAAAATATCGGAGATATTCTCAATTTAGGCGATGAAAACAACCATGTTCGTACAAATATCCCTGATGTTATCGAGAAAAAAAATATAGTTGGCAACAATTTAGCATCTCATATTAAACACCTTGAAAAATTAATGCATGAAGCAGCTGCTGATCTTAATTTTGAAGAAGCAGCGCGACTTCGCGATGAAATCAAACAATTACAAAAGATAGAACTAGAACTCGCAGAAAATCCCTTAACACATCATAGCGAACAATCCACCCATGAGCCCGTGTTACAACAAAGTCTTTTCTCCAAACCAGACCTTGCACACATGGGACCAACCATGGACACTGGTATTTTGGAAAATCAAAAAGGAAAATCTCGTAAAAACACCCCTAATCAAGCAACAATAAAACGAAAAAAACGCAATCAATGAAGGAGTAAGAAATTTCAAACCGCATAAAATAATCTTCAGCTCTTCTAAAAAAGACTAAGGTTCAAAAGCAAACAGCATTATCCGAAAAATAGACAACCTCCAACATCAAGGGTGCTCCAATTTGTCTAAAACAACATAAGAAAGAACATTTTACAAAAAATTCCAAAATATATTATTTTATACAGTTATACTCTGATATTTAACTCAATATTATCGATCCTTACAAAAAAATATTCAAATAGGTCACTGTTCTATAACACAAATAAAGTAAAATAAGACTTTCTCATAGAACCATAAGACTATGATAAAAAATGATAACTTTGTATTCATACACCTATTGTTCAATTCATATTGTACCAAACAATAAAAAAGTACCAATAAATAAAGATTTTATATCCCATAGTAAAAAATCGGGTACTCTCAATACAAATTTATTAATTAACCTCAAGCAGAGTACATTAATTGAAATCAAAATTCTGTTATGATTTTATTGTACTGTCTCCGTGGTAGATTTAACTAAATGAATTTTTATTTTTTTGTCACAATAAAGTCCAAAATTGTTCAGGCTCTATTCAGTTTGAAACGTGTAGGATGTGAAAAATACGAATTTACACAAGGAGCATCATTATGAAAAAAGTGATCAGGTTAGCGGTATTATCAGCAATGTCAACTGTGACCGTTTTGATGCCGCTAAATGCAACGCTTGCGAATATGGCATGGAATCGTAGTGACTCTATCTCGAGAGAAATAGATGATATGATGAGGAAGATGCGTAAAGAAACAGATGATGCGATAAGGGAAATAAGGAAGAAAGCTGATATCCCGCCTTGCGGTTTTTCTCGCTCCCATTGTTCTGATAGAAAACGTGGCTTTTTTTCTGATGATTTCCAAAAGTTTGTTGATGATTTCCACAAGAGTTTTGAAGACGGCAAAAGAAGATTTAAAGCCGAACATGAAAGGTTTGTAGCCAAACATAGTAAGACGGAACAACAACACCATCATCATCATCACCACCACCACCATTATCATTATATTGAAAACAAAACGTATCATTACGTCGAGCGCAAAAAAACAAAACACCGTAATGTTCATATAGAAAACTCAGGAGATGCTGTAGTAATGGGTATTCTTGGTCTTGCAACAGGTACGATTCTTGGTACAGTTTTAAAAAAACCAGAACAGCCACAAGTTGTTTATCAAATAGTACCACAAAATCAAATTGTATATCAACAGGTTCCACAAGAACAGATAATTTATGAAGCTCCGCAAATGGTGAAATATGAGCCAGTACAACAATCATGGGAATCTGATTGGCTTAACTATTGTAAGAAAAAATACCGTTCTTTCAACCCTAAAACAGGAACTTTCCGAGACCGTAATGGTTTGGAACACGTTTGTTATGCCCCA
>NZ_JBHIOG010000045.1:0-1190 GCF_042195435.1 Bartonella sp. CL162QHHD | reverse complement strand
CAACAAGCATTATTTATTCAATGATCTTAGAGACGATACCGGCACCAACAGTACGACCACCTTCACGAATAGCAAAACGAAGTTTCTCTTCCATCGCTATCGGAACGATCAACGAAACATCCATCGCAACATTGTCACCTGGCATAACCATTTCCGTTCCTTCTGGAAGCGTAACAATACCTGTAACGTCCGTCGTACGGAAGTAAAACTGAGGACGATAATTTGTAAAAAATGGCGTATGACGTCCACCTTCATCTTTTGTCAAAATGTAAGCTTCTGCTTTAAAACGTGTATGAGGCGTAACGGATCCTGGCTTCGCCAATACTTGACCACGCTCAATCCCTTCACGATCAACACCACGTAGAAGAGCTCCTATATTATCACCCGCTTGACCTTGATCTAAAAGCTTGCGGAACATTTCAACACCTGTAACCGTCGTCTTAGATGTTGGACGAATACCGATAATCTCGATTTCCTCTCCAACTTTAATAACACCACGCTCAACACGACCCGTAACAACGGTTCCACGACCCGAAATCGAAAATACATCTTCTATCGGCATCAAAAATGGTTGATCAACAGGACGTTCAGGGGTTGGAATATAATTATCAACTTCACTCATTAAAAGACGAACAGCATCTTCACCAATGCTTTTATCCTTATCTTCAAGAGCTGCCAACGCAGAACCCTTAACAATTGGTATATCATCACCTGGGAAATCATACTTGGATAAAAGTTCCCGAACCTCAAGCTCTACAAGCTCCAAAAGTTCTGCATCATCAACCTGATCAACTTTATTAAGAAAAACAACAATTGCTGGAACACCAACCTGACGTGCAAGCAAAATATGCTCACGTGTCTGAGGCATTGGACCATCAGCTGCTGAAACAACCAAAATAGCACCATCCATCTGTGCTGCCCCTGTGATCATGTTTTTCACATAATCAGCGTGTCCTGGACAATCAACGTGCGCATAGTGACGATTTTCCGTTTCATACTCAACGTGTGCTGTAGAAATAGTAATTCCACGTGCGCGCTCCTCTGGCGCAGCATCAATTTGGTCATAGGCTTTAAATTCACCAAAATATTTCGTAATCGCTGCTGTCAACGAGGTCTTCCCATGATCAACGTGACCAATCGTACCAATATTAACATGCGGTTTTGTTCGTTCAAACTTGCTCTTCGCCATT